>NZ_JAUERW010000029.1:0-45158 GCF_041060465.1 Pseudomonas sp. W2Oct36 | reverse complement strand
CCCACACTGGCCTCTTCCCGGCTGAAGCCGGTCCCACTATTTGAACGCGATCGTCCTGTAGGACTGGCTTTAGCCGGGAAGGCGTCTCGCGCTGCACCGCAAAGCTTCCCACTACACTCCTCGGCAGCTTGGCCCGCTCAGCCTGCTGCGCTACCATCCAGTCCCCAACGAACTCCGACCAGGACGACGCGATGAACCGAGTGTTGTACCCCGGCACCTTCGACCCTATTACCAAGGGTCATGGCGATCTGGTCGAGCGCGCCTCGCGCCTGTTCGATCAAGTGGTCATCGCCGTCGCCGCCAGCCCCAAGAAAAACCCCCTGTTCCCGCTGGAGCAACGTGTTGCGCTCGCCCGCGAAGCGACCAAGCACCTGCACAACGTGGAAGTCGTAGGATTCTCGACACTGCTGGCGCACTTCGCTCAGGAACAGAACGCCAACATCCTGCTGCGCGGCCTGCGTGCGGTGTCGGATTTCGAGTATGAATTTCAGCTCGCCAACATGAACAAGCAACTGGCCCCGGACATCGAGAGTCTTTTTCTTACGCCGTCGGAACGCTATTCGTTCATTTCATCTACGCTGGTCAGGGAAATCGCAGCGCTGGGCGGTGATATCACCAAATTCGTCCACCCCGCCGTGGCCCAGGCGCTGAGCGAACGTTTCAAAGCCTGAGGCCTTGCGTCGAGGTAAGGTGCATACCGAGCGCTAATGCGGCACAATTCGCCGCATTCGTTTTGATATGCCCCGGTGTCGACCGTGGCAGGAGTATCCATGTCCCTGATCATCACCGACGATTGCATCAACTGCGACGTCTGCGAACCCGAGTGCCCGAACGAAGCGATTTCCCAGGGTGAAGAGATCTACGTGATCAATCCCAACCTGTGCACCGAATGCGTCGGCCACTATGACGAGCCGCAGTGCCAGCAAGTCTGCCCCGTGGATTGCATCCCGCTGGATGAAAACCATGTGGAGAGCAAGGACGAGCTCATGGCCAAGTACAACCTGATCACCAGCAAGGCATAACCGAACGCATATCCTGTCGGCATACGTGCTTTCGCCGAAGACACTGGCTTATAACGCCCGTTGAATTGAGCGAGATACGCATGATCTCTATGCTGGAACGGATACCTGTTTTGTCAGGCGCAGTGTTTCTGCTGTGCGCTTTTTCGGCCCAGGCCAGCCCCGATCACCCCGATCAGGCTGCCATCGCCAGCCCGCATCCCATTGCCACCGCCGCCGGCCGGGAAATCCTGGTGGATGGCGGCAACGCATTCGATGCCGCCATTGCCATCAGTGCCACGCTCGCCGTCGTTGAACCTTACGGGTCGGGCCTCGGCGGCGGCGGGTTTTTCCTGCTGCGCCAATCCGGCGACCCCGTTCAGTATCAGTTTCTCGACGCGCGCGAAAAGGCGCCGCTCAAATCAAAACCCAAAATGTTCCACCGCAACGGGATCCTCCAGCCGGACCTGTCCCTTAACGGACCACTGGCGGCCGCGATCCCCGGGCTTCCCGCGGCATTGGTCGAACTCGCCGAACGCTATGGCCGATTGCCGCTTTCGATCTCGCTGGCGCCCGCCATCCGGGTCGCCTACCGCGGCTTCAAGGTGGACAGCGTTTATCGCGAGCGCGCCAGCTGGCGGCTGTTCGCGTTGCGCAACAATAAAGAGAGCGCGCGCCTGTTCCTGCGCAACAACGACGTGCCGAATCTGGGTGACGTCATCACCCAGCCTGAGCTGGCGCAAACCCTGGGGCGCCTTGCCGATAATGGCCGCGCCGGGTTCTACAGTGGCTTGGTGGCGCAGGCGATGGTCAGTGGGGTGCGTCGCGCCGGCGGTATCTGGAATTACCATGATTTCGAAGAATATGAAGTCATCACGCGAACGCCTCTGCGCTTTCAGATGGCCGATCAACGGGAACTGATCAGCGCACCGCCGCCCTCGGCAGGTGGCATTGCACTGGCGCAAAGCCTGTCGATGCTGCAACAGCTGCCGTGGCGGGGGTCGGAGAACATTCAGCGGGCGCATTTTGTGATTGAGGCGCTTCGCCGTGCGTATCGTGATCGCGTGCTGCTGGGCGACCCGGACTTCGTGCCCAACCCGGTGGCTCAACTCCTGTCCACCGACTACTTGCTGCAGCTGACCACCAGCATCGATCCCCACCGCGCCACGCCCAATAACACCCTGCCCCCCGCGCCGCGCTGGCGTGAGGGCGACAACACCAGCCATTTCGCCGTACTGGACAACGAAGGCAACGCCGTGACGGCGACACTGTCGCTAAACCTGCCCTTCGGCTCAGCGTTTACCGTGCCCGGCACCGGGATCATCCTCAACGATGAGATGGACGACTTTGCCATAGACCCCAAAGGTCAGGGCAACTCGGCCTCAGCCGGCGGACACGCCAATGCCATCGAGCCGGGCAAGCGACCGATCTCAAGCATGAGCCCGAGCTTCATCGAAGGCCCGCAATCACTCGCTGCCTTCGGTACCCCGGGCGGCAGCCGCATCCCCAGCATGGTGCTGCTGTCGATGCTGCAGTATCTGGACGAGCAGCCGATTGCCAACTGGGCATCAACGCCGCGCTACCACCACCAGTACACGCCGGATGTGGTGGAGTACGAGCCGGAGACATTCACGGAGCAGGAACTGGCGGACCTGCGCGAGCGCGGTTACGCGCTGAAGGAGACGGCGAAGGATTTCGGCAATCAGCAGGTGCTGTTATGGCACAAGAACAGTGCCCGGGTCGAAGCGGCCAGTGACCCGCGTGGCATTGGCGTATCGACGACTTTCAAACCCGGTGACGCGCTGAAGCTGATGCGCGCCTGCGCCGATCAGTCCTGCTTGCCATAACCGTCGCCGGTGCAACCCAGGCAGCGGACGAATGCCGCCTTGCCCGGATCCACCACCAGCGCCTTGCCGGTTCGGCCAATGCCGCCGCCGGCGGCGGTAAACGGCAGTGCAACCACGAACAACCCGGCGCCGATGATGGTGGCAGCAATGAGAATCGGCCGCGCGATCAGCAGGTCGCCGATCATCGCGTAGGCGGGAGGGCTTTCGATTTCGTAGACGGGGTCACCACTGCCGGTCGCGTCCTGAGCCAGCGCAGGCGTGAATTGCAAGCCGAAGAACACGGCCAGGGTGGCAGCAAGCATGCGAAACGGGCTCATGGCATGGTCCTTCAAGCTAAGGCAGATATGAAGCTGTTCACTATAAACAGGGCGCGGGCTTACGCAAGAGGCGGCGTGTCTCACTGACAAGACACGCCCTGTAGGAGGGATCGGATAAACCCTCGCGATCCGGGGCAGTCAGCGATCCAGGCCGACGGCTCTGCTGCTGTCTGGAACTACTTCTGGCACTTGGGGCAATAAACACTCGCCCGCTGACCCAGCTTCACTTCTCGCAGCGTGGTCCCGCACACCTTGCACGGTTCCTCGCCGCGTCCGTAGGCGAACAGTTCCTGCTGGAAGTAACCGGGCTGGCCGTCCCCGCCGATGAAATCACGCAGCGTGGTACCGCCCCGTTCGATGGCGGCGGCCAGGATGCGTTTGATTTCAATCGCCAGCTTTATATAGCGTGCCTTGGACACGCTCCCGGCGGCGCGGCGCGGATCAATGCCGGCGGCAAACAGGGCCTCGGTTGCATAGATGTTGCCGACGCCCACGACGATCGCGTTGTCCATGATGAACGGCTTGACCGCCATTGCCCGGCCACGGGACAGCTCGAACAGACGCAGCCCGTCGAACACCTCGGTCAGCGGTTCCGGCCCAAGGCGCGCGAGCAATTCATGGTTAAGCGGGTCGAGGCTCCAGAGCATGGCGCCGAAACGCCGAGGGTCGGTGTAGCGCAAGGCCAGGCCGGACTCGAGTTCGATGTCGACGTGCTCGTGCTTGAGCGGCGGCAGACCGGCGTCCACCAGGCGCAGATTACCCGACATGCCGAGGTGGCTGATCAACGTGCCGACCTCCGCCTGGATCAGCAAATACTTGGCACGACGCTCGACAGCCACGATTTTCTGACCTGACAGGCGCACGTCAAGGTCTTCGGGGATCGGCCAGCGCAGCCGACGATCACGCACAATCACGCGGCTCACGCGCTGGCCCACCAGATGCGGCGCAATGCCCCGGCGGGTGGTTTCGACTTCAGGTAATTCAGGCATGCGGCAGCTCGATGAAGGGCAAGGTCAGGCGCAGGGTCAGTGCGCGCTCAGCTCGCGAATACTTTCCTTGAGGTTTTCGAAGTCGTAGTCGGACAAGCCAACGTAATCGAGAACCAGAGGACCAATGCTGTTCCACTCGTGGTCGACGGGCTCGTTGCCCAATACACGGTGGGATTCGCAGACATGCTCGGCCATCTTCAGCACGGCCAGCATGTTTTTCAGTGGCGCGTTGCGACCCGAGTCGTCCTTGAAAATCGCCAGCGCATTATGGTGATTGGCGATCGCATTGCTGACATGTTCAGGCAAACGCCAGGACTTGGCGGTGAAATAACCGACAACGGCGTGGTTGGTGTTCAGCAGCCGGTTCTCGGTGTCGACCACCCGACACTCGGCGGTGGTGTTGGAATACGCCTCTTCGAGCACGCTCATGTAGTCGGGGAAACGCTTGATCATCAGCGGCACGCCGCAGTCATGAAACAGGCCCAGTGCGTAGGATTCGTCGACCGTTTGCGAGCCGATGCGCTTGGCGATCGTCAGACTGGTCATTGCGACGTCCTGGGCGGTGTCCCAGAAACGGTTGAGCACGACGATGGTTTCATCGCTCATCTCGCCCTTGATCGACTGTGCGTTGATCAGGTTGATGACCGAGCGGCTGCCGAGCAGGTTCACCGCCCGTTGGATCGAGGCGATTTTGTTGGTCAGTCCGTAATGGCTGGAATTGACGATTTTCAGCAGCGCGCCGGAGAGCCCCGGATCCTGGGCGATCAACCGGGCGATGGCACCCAAGTCAGGGTCAGGCATGTACTGCTCCATCTGCAAATCCACCATGATTTGCGGCTGGGGCGGAACGCTGATGCCTTGTAACGCCTGCTGGATCTGCTCGGACGTAAGCTCTTGGGACATAACTTCACACTCGGGGTCAGGCCACGATTCTAACCCCTCGCGGCCACGGGTCGACAACTGGATGACGATCCAACGGATCCGACGGACAGCCAGACGGTAATCGACCACGGCGCGCCCGTCAGCGGGTTCACGCGCTATACTCCCGCTCTTTTTTCCGGAGCGACGTCATGTCCCTGCCTAGCTTGCGCCTCAAGCCCAACGCCGATCGCCGTTTGCGCAACGGTCATTTGTGGGTCTACAGCAACGAAATCGACGTCGCTGCCACCCCGCTCAACGGCTTTGCTCCGGGCGCTCAAGCCATTCTGGAAGCTGCGGGCGGCAAGCCGCTGGGCATCGTCGCAATGAGCCCGCAAAACCTGATTTGCGCACGTTTGCTGTCCCGCGACATCAAGCTGCCACTGGACAAGTCGCTGCTGGTTCATCGCCTGAACGTCTGCCTGTCGCTGCGCGAGCGTCTGTTCGACAAGCCGTTTTATCGTCTGGTCTACGGCGACTCCGACCTGTTGCCAGGTTTGGTGGTGGATCGCTTCGGCGACATTCTGGTGGTGCAGCTGGCGTCAGCAGCCATGGAGCAGCTCAAGGACGACGTGCTCGCCGCGCTGATTCAAGTGATCAAGCCGAGGGGCATTCTGCTCAAGAACGACTCCGCCGCGCGCGACGCCGAAGGGCTGAACCGCTACGTTGAAACCGCGTTCGGCCTGGTGCCGGAGTGGGTCGCGCTGGAAGAGAACGGCGTGAAGTTCGAAGCGCCGGTGATGGAAGGCCAGAAGACGGGCTGGTTCTACGACCACCGCATGAACCGCGCGCGCCTGGCACCGTACGCCAAGGGCAAGCGTGTACTGGACCTGTTCAGTTACATCGGCGGCTGGGGCATCCAGGCCGGTGCGTTCGGCGCCAGCGAAGTCTTCTGCGTCGACGCGTCAGCCTTCGCGCTGGACGGTGTCGAGCGTAACGCCGCACTGAACGGCTTCGCGGAAAAGGTCACCTGCATCGAAGGCGACGTGTTTGAGGCGCTGAAGGAACTGAAAGCGGCTGAAGAGCGTTTCGACGTGATCATTGCCGACCCGCCCGCGTTCATCAAACGCAAGAAGGACATGAAAAACGGCGAAGGCGCCTACCGCCGCCTGAACGAGCAAGCCATGCGCCTGCTCAGCAAGGACGGCATTCTGGTCAGCGCTTCCTGCTCGATGCACCTGCCGGAAGATGACCTGCAAAACATCCTCCTGACCAGTGCCCGCCATCTGGACCGCAACATCCAGCTGCTCGAGCGCGGCGGCCAGGGCCCGGACCACCCGGTCCACCCTGCAATCCCCGAAACGCGCTACATCAAAAGCATCACCTGCCGGTTGTTGCCGAACAGCTGATGGCTGATAGCGTGACGTAACGAGCCGCCCACTCCTACAGGCCATCTGCAGAACCTGTAGGAGCGTGGCTTGTCCCGCGATCTGCCGGGAACCGGCAGCAAATCAGACGACAGTGATATGCCTGACTGAATGCATTGCAGGATTGCTGTCGCTTCGCAACAGATCGCGAGCAAGCTCACTCCTACAGGCGATGCACAGTACCTGTAGGAGTGAGCTTGCTCGCGATTCTGCTTCAAAACCAACTCGCGTCCCACAGCGGATAATCTCCGACCCGTTTGACCAATCCAGCCCTCAACGGATTGGCGACAATGTATCTGGCCATCATCAAAAGATCGTCCTCCCGTCGTAATGCTCTGTCGTGAAAACCCCTCTGCCAGACTTGCCGGTGCGTTCCTCGCGACTGATTGATTGCGCGAGCGCTTCGCGATTTCACTCCCTGTAAAATCCGAGTGAGTTCACCTCCCGTCAGTTCAAGCAGCCAGTGGATGTGGTCGGGCATGATGACCCACGCTAACGAATCCGCCGCCCCCGAGGACTGAACAGCGCGAAACTCGTTTACGACCAATCGTCCAAGCTTCCAGTCGCTGAAAACCTGCTCCCGGTTATGGGTGACCGACGTGACGAGGTAAATCCGTCCCGACTCCGAAAATCTCCCGCTCCTTAGATATCTTCCACGCGGTAATTCCGGCATTAGTCGCTCCCGTTGGTGATTACCAGGAAGGCTAGAACAGTGCCTGAGGGGTAGACGCCAAACAGAGATTCCGGATGTGTCTGCAAGATCCTTATCGCGAGCAAGCTCACTCCTACAGTGGTTCCGCGCCGAACTTTGCATTCGTGCCGGGACCATTGATCGCTCGAATCAGGGGGCATCTTTGTAGGAGTGAGCTTGCTCGCGATTGAGGTCGGATCCCCCACCGACCCGTTTGGCAATCAGACCGATGAGTCCGCAGCCCCACTTCCCGCCATTCCCTCCCGCCCCCACAGGTGTAGAATCAGCGCTATTCATCGCCAGTCATCCCCGGCGGGTTTATGAGCTCAGGCTGGGCGTACGGTGATCCCGTATCGTTCGGTTTCTTCGCTGCATCCGGTCACTGCCTTTTGCACACGACGTCACTAGAAGCTCACTCCCTTCCTCATTCAGCCGATTAGCCGGAGTGTTCCAATGCCTGATTACCGTTCAAAAACGTCCACCCACGGCCGCAATATGGCCGGCGCGCGCGCCTTGTGGCGTGCCACGGGCATGAAGGACGACGATTTCAAGAAGCCGATCATCGCCATCGCCAACTCGTTCACACAGTTCGTTCCGGGCCACGTCCACTTGAAGGACATGGGTCAGCTGGTGGCGCGCGAGATCGAAAGAGCAGGCGGCGTCGCCAAGGAATTCAACACCATCGCGGTGGATGACGGCATCGCCATGGGCCATGACGGCATGCTGTATTCGTTGCCCAGCCGCGAGATCATCGCCGACTCCGTCGAATACATGGTCAACGCCCACTGCGCCGATGCAATCGTCTGCATCTCCAACTGCGACAAGATCACCCCCGGCATGCTGATGGCTTCGTTGCGCCTGAACATCCCGGTGATCTTCGTTTCCGGCGGTCCGATGGAAGCCGGCAAGACCAAGCTCGCCAGCCACGGCCTGGACCTGGTCGACGCCATGGTCATCGCTGCCGACTCCACCGCGTCCGACGAAAAAGTCGCTGAATACGAGCGCAGCGCCTGCCCGACGTGCGGTTCGTGCTCCGGGATGTTCACCGCCAACTCGATGAACTGCCTGACTGAAGCACTGGGCCTTGCGCTGCCGGGCAACGGCTCCACGCTGGCGACCCACTCCGACCGCGAGCAGCTGTTCCTGCAGGCCGGGCGCACCATCGTCGACCTGTGCAAAACCTACTACAAAGACAACGACGAGTCGGTGCTGCCGCGTAACATCGCCAACTTCAAGGCGTTCGAGAACGCGATGACCCTCGACATCGCCATGGGCGGTTCGACCAACACCATCCTGCATTTGCTGGCCGCTGCCCAGGAAGCCGAGATTCCGTTCGACTTGCGCGACATTGATCGCCTGTCGCGCCGAGTGCCGCAGCTGTGCAAAGTCGCGCCGAACATCCAGAAGTACCACATGGAAGACGTCCACCGCGCCGGCGGCATCTTCAGCATCCTCGGCTCGCTGGCCCGTGGCGGCCTGCTGCACACCGACTTGCCGACCGTGCACAGCAAATCCATGGAAGAAGCCATCGCCAAGTGGGACATCACCCAGACTGACGACGAAGCGGTGCATCACTTCTTCAAAGCGGGCCCTGCGGGCATTCCGACCCAGACGGCCTTCAGCCAGTCGACCCGTTGGGACACCCTGGACGACGACCGCGAGAACGGCTGCATTCGCAGTGTCGAGCACGCCTACTCCCAGGAAGGTGGCCTGGCCGTGCTGTACGGCAATATCGCGCTGGACGGCTGCGTGGTGAAAACCGCTGGCGTGGACGAGTCGATTCACGTGTTCGAAGGCAACGCCAAGATCTTCGAAAGCCAGGACAGCGCTGTTCGCGGCATTCTGGCGGACGAAGTGAAGGCCGGCGACATCGTGATCATCCGTTACGAAGGTCCGAAAGGCGGCCCGGGTATGCAGGAAATGCTGTACCCGACGTCGTATCTGAAATCCAAAGGTCTGGGCAAAGACTGTGCGCTGCTGACCGACGGGCGTTTCTCGGGCGGGACCTCTGGCCTGTCCATCGGCCATGCGTCTCCTGAAGCCGCAGCAGGTGGCGCGATCGGTCTGGTCCGTGACGGCGACAAAGTACTGATCGATATTCCGAATCGCTCGATCAATCTGTTGATCGACGACGCGGAAATGGCCGAACGTCGCGCCGAGCAGGAAAAGAAAGGCTGGAAACCGGTTGAGTCACGCCCGCGCAAAGTGACCACCGCCCTCAAGGCCTACGCCCTGCTGGCGACCAGTGCCGACAAGGGTGCTGTGCGTGACAAGGCGATGCTCGACAAGCTGATGCCGTAAGCATCAACCCGCACTGGAAAACACCCCGCATGTCGGGGTGTTTTTTTGCCTGCCAACCGCTTGGAGGAGGAGGTAAGGCTCGGACACGGGTCGAACACCCGGCCGAACCTTCAATTAGCCTCCAACAGATCCGGACACCGGCGGTTTCAGGAGCCAACGGCTACAGTGATCGCGCCCAGCAGCAGGCAAAGACTGGCGACCAACGTTAAACGCAGGCGCATCGGCAAATACCAGTCGGGCAGTGTTGTGGTTTTCACCAGACGCCGGTCCTGCCAGTAGTGCGTGACGAAACCGAAAATCAGCAGCAACAGCCCCAGCGGTGCCGGCAATAACAGTGCGGGCCAGGCGATCAGCGCCGGGATGACACTCCAGATGAACCGCTCGCGACACTGGTCGGCATTCAAGCCTTGCAGGGTCATGGCGAATCCCCAATGCAGCGCGCCCACAAAACTCAGGATCACCGCTCCGTAAGCGAGCAGCGCGTGCGTCAAGAAAGCTCGGTAGTCGACTGCAAACAGGATCAGCAACAGCAGCCCAACGAACGGCAGCAAACCGCCATAACCCAGCAGCGCCACGTACCTTGGCGACGAAGACAGCGACAACGCTTTCATTTGAGCCCCTTTCAGTCATTTACTTGAAAGACTATGGCTCAAAAGTGCAATGCTGTTTAGCTTCTCTTGCTCGACCGGAAAAAGGACCACGTCCTGTCACCCACTGATCAAGGCCTCGATCCCTGGGCGCTGAGACCTTCACATGAATACGTTGATCTATTGGTTCCGTCAGGACCTTCGGCTTGCCGACAACCCCGCATTCACCCACGCATGCGAACTTGCCCACACGCTGCTGCCGGTTTACTGCACACCCGTGGTGACGTCCACGCCGTGGGGATTCGAGCGCATCGGCGCCCACCGCCAGTATTTCGAACAGACCGCGGTCAGCGCACTGGCCGGGCAGCTGAGCGCACGAGGCAACGCGCTGATGCAGATTGAGGGTGAGTCCGTTGAACGCCTCGTCGCCCTGGCCCACGAGCTGGGCATCGATACGATCATCTGCGAACGCATCGCGGCGCCGGAAGAGGAAGCACAGGTGCAAGCCCTCCGCGCGGCGGGACTGACCGTGGAGGATCACTGGCAATCGACGCTGTTTACGCTGGATGAATTGCCAATGGCGGTCGAGCAGCTGCCCGACGTATTCAGCAGCTTTCGGCGTCTTGTGGAAAAGGCCCACGCTTCTGCCCGCCCCGCCATACCATCGCCAGCGACAATTCCAGCGCTGCCGCAAGGTGTGAGGATTGAACCGGTCACGCTGCAAACGTCTGCGGCTCCGGACTCCCGCTCGGCGTTTCCTTACCAACAGCAAGCATTTCACGGCGGCGAGCAGGCGGCCATCGAGCATCTGCAGCAGTATTTTCGCCGGGGCCTGGCGAACAGCTATAAAGCCACCCGCAACAACTTGAGCGCTGTGGACGACTCCACCAAGTTTTCGCCCTGGCTTGCACGCGGTTCGCTTTCAGCGCCGCAGGTCGATCAGGCGCTGAAGGCTTTTGAGTCCGAACATGGCGCCAATGACAGTACGTACTGGATCTACTTCGAGTTGCTGTGGCGCGATTACTTTCGCTTGCTGCATCTGAAATACGGCCGGCTTCTCTATCGCGCCAGCGGCCTGAAAGGGAGCAGCGAACCGGGCCACAATCCACAGGGCTTTGCGCGCTGGTGTCGGGGTGAAACCGGAGAGGCGTTGATTGACGCGGGTATGCGGGAATTGGCAGCGACGGGCTATCTGTCCAACCGCATGCGCCAGATCGTCGCCAGTTACCTGATCTTCGATCTAAAGGGTGATTGGCGCGCCGGGGCCGCGTGGTTCGAGGCGCAGCTGGTGGATTACGACGTTTACAGCAATCAGGGCAATTGGCTGTACATCGCCGGCTACGGAACGGACCCGCGGGGCGGTCGGCGCTTCAACACCGTGAAGCAGGCCGACGAACATGATGCCGACGGCGCATACCGCAGGTTATGGGCCTGAAAAAGTGCGACACGGCAAATCGCCGCGCCGCGCAATGAGACGGCTTACTGAATCTCGTCCGGCTTGACGATCACCCAGTTCTTGTCCGCCGTGACCGGCAAGCCTTCTTTGGCCTGAGCCTCGGCATTGGTCTTCATCATGCCGTTGAGCTGGGTCATGTACTTGTCCTTTCGGTTGATCCACAGATGAACGCCGCCTTTGCTGACGTCGACGCTGTGGAACAGCATGTAGCCATCGCTGGTGGGGGTGTCGCCGCCCACCAGCACCGGTTTTTTCCACTGATCGATGTAGGTCAGAATCGCTGCCTGCTTGCCGGCCATCCAGGTCGCCGGGGTCCACAGGTAAGGCGTCAGCTCAAGACCGAGGTTGGCCTTTTCGTCGTATTTGCCGGCGGTGATCTGCTTGCGGGCGGTGGTCAGCTCGCCTGTCTCGCGGTTCTTCAGCAGAGTGGTCACCCCGATGACGTTCTGCGGCTTCACGTTGTAGCCGTATTTGGGATCGGCGGCGACCATGCGCACCAGCTCTTCTGACGCCGCGGTCATGACATAGACCTCAATACCGTTTTCCATCAGCTTGTTGTACAGCTCGGCCTGACCGGTGAAGACCTTGGGCGGCTGCACTTCGATGGTCTTGACCACATCGCCTTCGTAATACGTACTCGGCACCGGCTTGCCCGAGGCCATCAGCTCGTCGACGTAGCCTTTGAGCTCTTTGAGGGTGAAGCCGGAAAACACTTGCGCGACCCACGGATAGCAGACCATGTCGTCGATTTCGCAAAGCCGGTAGTAGTAGCTGAACAGGCTTTCCTTGTGGTCAGCGGTGTCCTTGAACGGGATGAGCTTGAGGGAAGGATCGAGTGTGTCGCGGGTGATCAGCCCCTTGTTTTCCATGAACGGCAGCAGCGACTCTTCCAGGTCGAAGCGGTAGCTGGTGTTGTCCATGTCGAAAACGGCGAAATTACCTTTGTTGGCGTTTGCCGCAATCATGGCGTTGAGCTGCTTGGCGGCAGGCGCAGGCCAGTGGGTCAGTTCGGTGGCGAGTGCATGTCCGGCCAGACCCAGACACAGCGCGGTGGCCAATAATGTTGGTACGAATTTCATGGTGATCCCCTCCCCTTTTTTGGTTCGAGGAGGACCGTAACAAAAAGCCATGACTGTTTGGATGCGTCAGCGACAACGTCTGTTCTGATGGCGTCACCCCGATCGCCATTCACGACAGATGACATGAAAACGACATTTTTGTGACAGCGTTGGGCTGCTCACTCCCACAGTTGACCGCATTCCCCTGTAGGAGTGAGCTTGCTCGCGATAGCGATATCAGGCCCGCTCCCAAACCTCGAAACTGTACGCAGGCTTGTCATCCAGTGCCGGGTTTGGAGTGTCGGAAACCAGTTTCCACTGCGCCAGATCGAATTCCGGAAACCACGCATCGCCTTCGGGACTCAGCGCCACGCGGGTGAGGTACAGGCGGTCAGCGTTCTCAAGGGCCTGGCCGTAAAGCTGGGCGCCGCCGATCAGCATCACTTCACTGACGCCCTGCTCGGCCGCCCACTCTTCCGCGCGGTGCACCGCCGCTTCCAGAGAGGTGAAGACCTCGGCGCCCTCAAGCTGCAAATCCTGTTGGCGCGTGACCACCAGATTCAACCGCCCCGGCAGCGGACGACCGAGCGAATCCCAAGTCTTGCGACCCATGATGATCGGCTTGCCCAGCGTGGTCGCCTTGAAATATTTGAAATCACCCGGCAAGTGCCAGGGCATGGAATTGTCGACGCCGATGACCCGGTTTTCGGCGAGTGCGGCGATCAAGCTCAAGGGGAGATGTTTTTTCATGGCGCGAGGATATCAGAGCGCCCTGCCCCAGCACATTCGCTCGCCACGCGGTCCAAGCACCGATACCCGTTCGCTGCGCGATCGCAGCCACACCGGTTATGCTCAACCACGACTTTACCGACGAGACGCCGCGTGACTGCACTGACTCCCCTTGATGAACTCTGGCTGACCGAAGCCGTGCGCCTGCGTGAAGAACACGCCGGCGCGCTCGAAGACGAAGAAGCCAACCGCCGCGCACGCGCCTCGGCGGGCGACCTGCAAACCCGGATCAAACACCGCGCCCTGTGGCTCGCCGAACGCGACGGCATGCTCAAGGCGCTGCATCACTGGAAACAAGGCGCGCGCCTGGCGTTGATCGTGCTGGCGGTGTTCGCGGTGGTCAGCGGCGCCGGACTGGCGTTCGCTGCCTTGGGCGACGGCCAGACGCCCGTCAATGTGTTCTGGGCGCTCGGCAGCCTGCTCGGGCTTAACCTGATTCTGCTGTTGAGTTGGGCCATCGGCGTGCTCTTCGTCGGGGAAAGTACCGCCGGCCTCGGTCGCCTCTGGCTGTGGCTAAGCGAGAAACTGGCGCGCGATGCCCAGGCGGCGCAGCTCGCGCCGGCGTTGATATTGCTGCTGCAACGCAAGCGCCTGAACCGCTGGGTGCTGGGTATCTGCGTCAACGGCTTGTGGCTGCTCGCCTTGGTCAGCGCCCTGACGCTGCTGCTGTTACTGATGGCGACGCGGCGCTACGGCTTCGTCTGGGAAACCACCATTCTGGGCAGCGACACCTTTGTCAGCCTGACCCGAGGCCTGGGAGCAATCCCCTCGCCTCTCGGTTTCAGCGTCCCCACCGAGTCGATGATCCGCGCCAGCGGTGATAACGCGCTCGCCATCGAAAACGCCCGTCAGGCCTGGGCTGGATGGCTGGTCGGCGTGCTGGTGGTGTTCGGTATTGTGCCGCGCTTGCTGCTGACGATGCTGTGTTACCTGCGTTGGCGCGTGGGTCGACGAGGGTTGTCACTGGATCTGAGCCATCCCGGTTTCGTCGAGCTGCGCGAGCGCTTGATGCCCAGCAGCGAACGGCTGGGCATCAACGATGCCGCGCCTCCCGAGCTTCACACCGTGGTCACCGGTCCGTCAGCGAGCGAAAGCCAGGGCGCGCTGCTGGTCGCCATCGAGCTGGACAATCAGCAGCCGTGGCCGCCCGAGCTTCCCGACAGCGTGGTCAACGCCGGCATTCTCGACTCCCGTGAGTCAAGGCGCACACTGCTCGACCAACTGACACGCTACCCGCCTGCGCGTCTTGCCATCGCCTGCGATCCACGTCGCTCGCCGGATCGCGGCAGCCTGGCGTTGATTGCCGAGTTGGCTCGCTGCGCCACCGCGACGCGCATCTGGCTGTTGCCGGCCCCCACCGGACAGGTGCTGGACGCCGACCGACTGGAGGATTGGCACACGGCGCTGCAGCAGCTTGAACTGCACTGGACCGACAGTGCGCCGATGACCTGGCTGGAGAGCGGGCATGACTGACAAGGACGCAATTCTCCCGTTGAAACTGGCCGTGGTCGGCCACACCAACGTCGGCAAAACCTCACTGTTGCGCACGCTCACCCGCGACGTCGGCTTCGGCGAAGTCTCCCACCGCCCGAGCACCACCCGGCACGTCGAAGGCGCGCGGTTGTCGGTGGATGGCGAGGCGCTGCTGGAGCTGTACGACACGCCCGGCCTGGAAGACGCCATCGCCCTGCTGGATTACCTCGAGCGGCTGGACCGACCCGGCGAACGGCTCGACGGCCCGGCGCGGCTCGGGCGCTTTCTGGAAGGCAGCGAGGCGCGCCAGCGTTTTGAACAGGAGGCCAAAGTGCTTCGTCAGCTACTCGCCTCCGACGCCGGCCTGTACGTGATCGACGCGCGAGAGCCGGTGCTTGCCAAGTACCGCGACGAGCTTGCGGTGCTTGCCAGTTGCGGCAAGCCGTTGCTGCCCGTGCTCAATTTTGTCAGCAGTGCGCAGCAGCGCGAACCGCACTGGCGTGAAGCGCTGGCGCGTCTCGGCCTGCACGCGCTGGTGCGTTTTGACAGCGTTGCACCGCCCGAAGATGGCGAACGCCGTCTGTATGAAAGCCTGGCCCTGCTGCTGGAAACCTCCCGCGGCAGACTGGAGCGTCTCATCGCAGATCAGCAGGCCCAGCGTGAGGCTCGCAAGCAGAGCGCCGCCAGGCTGATCTCCGAGCTGTTGCTGGACTGCGCTGCCTGCCGCCGAAGTGTTGCGACGGATTCCGGTCAGGTACAGGCGGCCATCGACGATCTGCGCAAAGCCGTGCGCCAGCGCGAACAACGTTGCGTCGAGTCGCTGCTCAAGCTCTACGCGTTTCGTCGAGAAGATGCCTCGGCCAGCGATTTGCCGTTGATGGATGGCCGCTGGGGGGATGACCTGTTCAATCCCGAAACCCTGAAATTGCTGGGCGTACGTGTGGGTGGCGGTATTGCTGCGGGCGCGGCAGCAGGTGCAGGCGTGGACTTGCTGGTGGGCGGCATCACGCTGGGTGCGGCGGCACTGGTCGGCGCGATTGCCGGCGGCGCTCTGCAAACAGCGCGCAGTTACGGCGGGCGGCTGATGGACAAATTCAAGGGGCAGCGCGAACTGACGGTCGACGATGCCGTGCTGCGACTGTTGGCGCTGCGCCAACGGCAATTGCTGCAAGCGCTGGAAGTGCGCGGCCACGCCGCCATGGAGAGCATCAAACTGACCGCGCCTCTGGACAAGACCTGGCGCGAAGGCAAGCTGCCGGAGGCGCTGCACAAGGCGCGAGCGCATCCGCAATGGTCGTCGCTGAATCCTGGCGCAAAGCTGAACCAGAGCGAGCGGCAGGAGCAAGTCGAGGCCTTGGCAAAGACCGTGCTGGTCTGAAATGGGCGGCCGCAATGCTCTACCGGTCAGCAGCCGACAGTCGCCCCGACGATTTTGCGATAGGGGAATTGCGCGCGGACCGGTATGATCGCGCGCCCGATACACCCGGAAGCACACGCGCATGAAACCCACCTTGATCGCCGCTGCAGAACTCGACCGCATCGAGACCTGGCAGAAATATTCCAGCTACATGTGCGGAGGCTGTGTTTCCAGTTGCTGCACGCTCCCTGTGGAAGTGAAGATCAAGGACCTGATCCGCATCGGCATCGTCGACGAGTTCGAACAGGGCGATAACCCGAAGAACATCGCCAAACGCCTGCAGAAGGACGGGATCGTCGAGCGCTTCAATCAGAAGTCCGGGATCTTCACCCTCCAGCGCATGAGCAACAACGATTGCCTGTACCTGGATCGCAAGAGCCGGCTGTGCACCATCTATGACAAACGCCCCGACACTTGCCGCAACCACCCGAAGATCGGCCCGCGCCCGGGTTATTGCGCCTATAAACCGAAAGAAGTCGTGCGCGAAGCTACCGGTACGCTGAACTCGAACTCCGGCCGGGTGCCGTTGAAGTTCTAAGCCTTCTATAGTGCTCGCGTACGCCTTCCCGGCTGAAGCCGGTCCTACCAAAGGCGCGCAGACCTTAGTGGGACCGGCTTTAGCCGGGAAGACGCCGGATTGAGCGACATCGCCCTCACAGCATCGACACCGGCCAAACCAAAACGCAGACAAACAAAAACGCCCCCGGCCTTTCGACCGGGGGCGTTTTCGTTCAGCCGGGGCTAGTTACGCCTTGGCTTTCTTGGCAGCACGGGTACGCTCGCCTTCGTCGAGGATCTTCTTGCGAAGACGGATCGACTTAGGGGTGACTTCGCACAGCTCGTCGTCCTGGATGAATTCCAGAGCCTGTTCCAGGGTGAAGCGAACAGGTGGAACCAGAGCGATGGTTTCGTCTTTGCCCGAAGCACGCATGTTATCGAGCTTCTTGCCTTTGGTTGGGTTCACGCCCATGTCGTTATCGCGGCTGTTCAAGCCAACGATCTGACCGTTGTAGATCTCCTGACCGTGCTCGACGAACAGCTTGCCGCGCGCCTGCAGGGTTTCCAGGGAATAGGTCAGTGCCTTGCCGGTCTCAACCGATACCAGAACGCCGTTCTGACGACCGGACATGTCGCCGGACTTCATGGTGTCGTAGCGGTCAAAGATCGAGGTCAGGATGCCAGCACCGTTGGTCAGGGTCAGGAACTGGTTACGGAAACCAATCAGGCCACGAGCAGGGATGTTGTATTCCAGACGCACACGGCCTTTGCCATCCGGCACCATGTTGGTCAGGTCGCCCTTACGCAGACCCATCTCTTCCATGACCTTGCCCTGGGATTCTTCCGGGGTATCAATGGTCACGTTTTCAAACGGTTCCTGCTTCACGCCGTCTACCTGACGGATGATCACTTCAGGACGACCGACACCCATTTCGAAGCCTTCGCGACGCATGGTTTCGATCAGTACCGACAAGTGCAGCTCACCACGGCCGGAGACCTTGAACTTGTCAGCCGAGTCGCCTTCTTCAACGCGCAGAGCAACGTTGTACAGCAGCTCCTTGTCCAGACGCTCCTTGATGTTACGGGACGTCACGAACTTGCCTTCTTTACCGCAGAACGGCGAGTCGTTGACCTGGAAGGTCATCGAAACGGTGGGTTCGTCAACGGTCAGCGGCTTCATCGCTTCCACTGTGTCCGGGTGGCACAGAGTGTCGGAGATGAACAGCGATTCCATACCGCTGATGCAAACGATATCGCCAGCAGCAGCTTCTTCGACGTCGATGCGGTGCAGACCGTGGTGACCCATCAGCTTCAGGATACGGCCGTTGCGGCGCTTGCCGTCGGCACCGATCGCAACAACCGGAGTGTTTGGCTTGACGCGGCCACGAGCGATACGGCCAACACCGATGACGCCCAGGAAGCTGTTGTAGTCCAGTGCCGAGATCTGCATCTGGAACGGACCGTCACGGTCAACCTTTGGCGCAGGGACGTTGTCGACGATCGACTGGTACAGCGGGGTCATGTCTTCAGCCATGTCGGTGTGATCCAGACCGGCAATACCGTTCAGGGCCGAGGCGTAGACGACTTTGAAGTCCAGCTGTTCTTCGGTAGCACCGAGGTTGTCGAACAGGTCGAAGATCTGGTCCAGAACCCAGTCCGGACGCGCGCCTGGACGGTCAACCTTGTTGATGCAGACGATTGGACGCAGGCCGGCTTCGAAAGCCTTCTTGGTCACGAAACGCGTTTGCGGCATAGGGCCGTCCTGGGCGTCGACCAGCAGCAGAACGGAGTCAACCATCGACATCACGCGCTCTACTTCACCGCCGAAGTCGGCGTGGCCCGGGGTGTCAACGATGTTGATGTGGTAGCCATTCCAGTTGATCGCGGTGTTCTTCGCGAGAATGGTAATACCGCGTTCTTTTTCCTGGTCGTTGGAGTCCATCACGCGTTCGTCGTTGAGCTCGTTGCGCTCAAGGGTGCCGGACTGGCGCAGGAGCTTGTCAACGAGGGTAGTTTTACCGTGGTCAACGTGAGCAATGATGGCGATGTTGCGTAGATTTTCGATCACTTGTGTATCTCGATCAGAGGATTCGGTCAGCTGTCTGATTGTAGGCAGCTATGAACGGTGGAGCCGGCGAAAGCCGTTACGGCTGACGACTGGTGTCGGGGGGCCGGTGACGCAAGCCACAGGCAAACAGCCCCGGGCACTTAGCTCGGTCGATAAACGCGCACATTGGCATGCCCCTCACTGAGCAGATGATGAGCATGCAGGCGACTCATGACGCCTTTGTCGCAATAGAGCAGGTACTGGCGCGTATCATCCAGTTCCTTGAAACGGCTGTTCAATGCAAAGAACGGCAGCGTTTGTACTTCAACGCCAGTCAGCGCCAGCGGGCGGTCTTCAGTGTCATCCGGGTGACGGATGTCGATGACCACTTGCCCGACCAGCGCCTGACCGACTTCTTCAATCTGAACGTCCTGGCCCAATTCCTCGATCACGCGATCGATCGGTACCAGACGAGCGTTTTCAAGCGCACGCTCGAGCACGGCCATGTCGAACGATTTTTCTTCGTGCTCGACCCGGTTGCGCTTGGCAGCGGTCTTCGGGTTCACCGAAATCACCCCGCAGTATTCGGGCATGTGCCGGGCAAAATCGCCGGTGCCGATCTGATCGGCCAGGTCGATGATGTCCTGCTTGTGACTGGCGATCAGCGGCCGCAAGACCAGCTTCTCCGTCACGCAATCAATGACCGACAGGTTGGGCAGCGTCTGGCTGGACACCTGGGAAATCGCCTCGCCGGTGACCAGCGCGTCGATTTCCATCCGGTCGGCAATGTTCGTCGCGGCGCGCAACATCATACGCTTCAATACTACGCCCATATGACTGTTATCGACTTTTCCGAGAATTTCTCCCAGAACTTCCTCGAACGGTACGCTGACAAACAGCACGCGCTGGGAGCTGCCGTACTTCTTCCAGATGAAGTGCGCGACTTCCATCACGCCCAGCTCGTGGGCACGTCCGCCCAGGTTGAAGAAGCAGAAATGGCTCATCAGGCCACGACGCATGATCTGGTACGCGGCCACGGTGGAGTCAAAACCACCGGACATCAGGATCAGGGTCTGCTCAAGCGAACCCAGCGGATAACCGCCCATGCCGTTGTGCTGGCTGTGAATCACGAACAGGCGCTGGTCGCGGATTTCGATTCTGACTTCGACTTCCGGGGCCTTCAGCGAGATGCCGGCGGCGTTGCATTCACGGCGCAGCTTGCTGCCGACGTACTTCTCGACGTCCATGGAGCTGAAGTCGTGATGACCCGCTCGCTTGCAGCGCACCCCGAATATCTTGCCGGGGATCGCATCGCCGAAGTGCAGCTTGCACTTCTCATAGATGTCTTCCATGTCGCCCAGCGGATACTGGTCAACCTGCAGAAAGTGCGTGATGCCGGGCATGCAGCTCAGCCGCTCGGTCATCTCGCGCAGTACTTTGGCATCCTCGACCCTGGTTTCGACCTCAAGGTTGTCCCACACGCCATCCACCACCAACGCCGGGTCCAGATCGCGGAGCACCGTACGGATGTTCTTGGCCAGCTGTTTGATGAAGCGCTTGCGCACAGGCCGGCTTTTGATAGTGATTTCTGGGAAGACTTTGACGATTAATTTCATGAAAACAGCGCGCTAGGTCCCGGTCGAAAAAGGGGGGCGCGGATTATAGCGGAAATTGCTCAAGGTTTAACCAGTTATCGTGCAGTCAATCGTCCACGCACCAAAACGGCCCTGTATACAATTACTTGGCACCACAACGGTGCGCCTGTTTTCGAATATGCGACGTTTAACACGCTAAAAGACAGGTATTCCCGAGGAAATCCCAACACAGGGCACTGGCATGCAAATTGCTCCCTTGTGAGGCAGGTTGCCTTGGTCGAGTATCGCGCCCGGCATCACCCAAATTGAAGGGCCCACTACTACTCAGGCCCTAATCCACCCCGGAGGACAACATGTCGAAGTCGGTTCAACTCATCAAAGATCATGACGTTAAGTGGATTGATCTGCGCTTCACGGACACCAAAGGCACTCAGCACCACGTGACCATGCCGGCCCGCGATGCGCTGGAAGACGACTTCTTCGAAGTCGGCAAAATGTTCGACGGTTCCTCCATCTCGGGCTGGAAAGGCATCGAAGCCTCCGACATGATCCTGCTGCCGGACGACGAAACCGCCGTCCTGGATCCGTTCACCGAAGAGCCTACCCTGATCCTGGTTTGCGACATCATCGAACCGTCGACCATGCAAGGTTATGATCGCGACCCACGCGCCATCGCTCACCGCGCCGAGGAATACCTGAAGTCGACCGGCATCGGTGACACTGTATTCGCCGGCCCTGAGCCAGAATTCTTCATCTTCGACGAAGTGAAATTCAAGTCCGACATCTCCGGCTCCATGTTCAAGATCTACTCCGAACAAGGTTCGTGGATGTCCGACGCTGACATCGAAGGCGGCAACAAGGGCCACCGTCCAGGTATCAAAGGCGGCTACTTCCCGGTTCCACCGTTCGACCACGACCACGAAATCCGCACCGCAATGTGCAACGCTCTGGAAGAAATGGGCCAGGTCGTCGAAGTTCACCACCACGAAGTGGCAACCGCTGGCCAGAACGAAATCGGCGTGAAATTCAACACGCTGGTTAAAAAGGCTGACGAAGTTCAGACCTTGAAATACGTCGTGCATAACGTTGCCGACGCTTACGGCCGCACCGCTACCTTCATGCCCAAGCCTCTGTACGGCGATAACGGTTCGGGTATGCACGTTCACATGTCCATCTCCAAAGATGGCAAGAACACCTTCGCAGGCGAAGGTTATGCCGGCCTGTCCGACACCGCTCTGTACTTCATCGGCGGCATCATCAAACACGGCAAGGCCCTGAACGGCTTCACCAACCCGGCAACCAACTCGTACAAGCGTCTGGTTCCAGGCTTCGAAGCGCCGGTCATGCTGGCCTACTCGGCTCGTAACCGTTCGGCTTCGATCCGTATTCCTTACGTCAATAGCCCTAAAGGCCGTCGTATCGAAGCACGTTTCCCGGACCCGGCAGCCAACCCTTACCTGGCATTCGCTGCCCTGTTGATGGCTGGCCTGGACGGCATCCAGAACAAGATCCACCCTGGCGATGCTGCTGACAAAAACCTGTATGACCTGCCGCCTGAAGAGGCGAAAGAGATCCCACAAGTTTGCGGCAGCCTGAAAGAAGCCCTGGAAGAACTGGATAAAGGCCGTGCGTTCCTGACCAAAGGCGGCGTATTCAGCGACGACTTCATCGACGCTTACATCGCTCTGAAATCCGAAGAAGAAATCAAAGTACGCACCTTCGTACACCCACTGGAATATGAGCTGTACTACAGCTGCTGATCCAGTCGCGCCGGCGTAAGCCGCGTGAACAAGAGGCCTCCTTCGGGAGGCCTTTTTTGTTACTGAGCGCGTATTGTTCAGTCGCTATAAATATGTACCGCAGATGGGAACGATGCTTCCGGCAACCTTGTGCTTTCTGCTCTTCAACAAGCACAAGGATTTCTTTCATGCTCAACATCACCCCCGCCTGCCTGCTGCTGGCGATGATCGCCCTTGGCGGATGCGCCACCGCGCAAACGTCCAGCTCCGCTCCAGTCTCAACGGTCGAGTCCACCGTTCTGCTCAAAAGCTCAACTTCCTGGGACGGAACACCCTATGACGCCTACCCTGTCGGCAACCCTGAGCTGACGGTCCTCAACATCAAGATCCCCGCCAACACCGCCCTCAAATGGCACGAGCACCCGATGCCCAATGCGGCCTATGTCGTGTCCGGCAATCTCACGGTGGAAACCCGCGAAGGCGGCAAGTCGATTCAGCTGAAACCAGGCGATGTGCTGCCTGAAATGGTCGCCAGGCAGCACCGAGGCCTGACGGGAGACACCGCCGTGGAGCTCGTCGTTTTTTACGCCGGAACACCGGGAATGCCACTTTCTTCCAGCCAAAATGTTAAACAGTGATCGCTTGGTCATACGTGAGGACATGACAATGCTCAAACAGCTCCAACTCGCCGCCCTGGCCTGCGGCCTGGTGTCGGCCGGCGTTCACGCGGCGCCTGCTCAGCAGCCTCCTGGGCAACTTCAGCCGCTTATTGCGGCCATGGAGCAAAGGCTGGAAATCGCCAATGACGTGGCGCGCAGCAAATGGCACAGCGGCAAGCCGGTACAGGACAGTGAGCGCGAGCGCCAGGTGATCCAGAGCGCCGAATCACGGGCGGGTGAATTCAAACTGGCGGCCGACGACGTGCGCGAGTTCATGACCGCCCAGATGGAAGCCAACAAGATGGTGCAATACGCGCGCATCGAGCAGTGGCGTGAAACCGGCCACTCTCCGGAGAAGCCCGAATCCAGTCTCACCGATGGCATCCGGGGTCGGCTGGATACGCTGCTGCCGGTGTTGATGCAAAGTTACTCGGCGTTTCAGCCTTATCGCAGCGATGCCAAGTGCCCGGGTTGGGTGCAGTCGGAAATCCAGCGGCAGGCAAGTGATCCGGTCATCGTGACCGCGTTGCAACGGGCGGCAGGCGACCTTTGCCGGATCAAGGCAAGCCAGTAAGCAGGCACGCAGATCCGCTTCTCAACTGACACCGTCGATCAGTATTCCTCTATGCTGATCCTGTGCCGCGCCATGCATTGAGCGCGGCACCATTGTTGGTTGTCCTGATCGCTGCACTGGAGTGTTCATGCGTCAATGTCTCGCCCTTCTGCTGCTGGTGTTTGCACTGCCCGCTGCCGCGCAGATTTACAAATACACCGATGCCTCCGGTAACACGGCGTACAGCAACCAGCCGCCGAACGGCACCAAAGCCGAGACTGTCGAGCTGCCGCCGCTCAACAGCGTCGAGACCGTGGTGCCTGCCGCGCCGCCGCCACTGCCCGCGACGCAGAACCAGAACCAGAACCAGCAAACCGCTGCCACCTATCAGGTGCTCGCGCTGAAAGACTTGCCCCAGGACGAAGCGCTTCGTGCCAACAACGGCTCGTTTACCGTTGGCGTGGCCATTGAGCCTCGTCTGCAGCCCGGGCATTTGCTGCAGTTGATAGTGGACGGCACGCCCTACGGCCAGCCCACCAATATTCCGCGACTGCAGGTGATGGAGCTTGAACGGGGCGAACACAGCTTTTCGGTTCAGGTGCTGGAAAATCAGCGTTCCATCCAGCAAAGCGAGACGGTCAACCTGACAGTGCAGCGAGTTCATGTCGGCAGACCTTAAACACTTTTGCCGGTTGGCCATTGCCCTCTGCCTGCTGTTCGGCGTAAGTCAGTCCGCCCTCTCCCAGGTGTATACCTACGTCGATGCAGACGGGAATCGGGTCTTCACCGACCAACCTCACCGCAATGCGAAGAAGGTCGACATTGCGCCGACCAACCGGGTCGATCAGCCTGCGAAGGCGCCCAGTCGGCCATCCAAACCGAAGCCAGCGGCGGGGCCCATCTTTCATTATCAGTTGCTGCGCATTCTGGCGCCGGAACCTGACAGCACGATTCGCGACATTGAGGGCAACCTGAATGTCACCGTCAGCAATGAGCCAGAGCTACAGCCAGACCACCTGTACCGGTTACTGCTCGACAGCAAACCCTATGGCGAGCCGACGCGCAGCCCGGTGTTTCCGCTGACCAACATCGACCGCGGCACTCACCAGCTGTCCGTGGAGATCATCGATCAATACGGCCGAGTGCTGGAGCGAACCCCCAATCAGCCCTTTCACCTGATACGCATCTCTCTGGCGCAGAAGCGGCTCGCACAGCCTTGCAAAACGGATGATTACGGAGTGCGCCCCGAATGCCCCCTCAAGGACAAGCCAGAAGAAGAATCGAGCTTCTTTCCATTTTTCCGCTAAACCATGCCTGACTGGCTATGCTCTATTATGGTGCGCAACCTGAACAAGGTTTCGTTATAAAAGCCCATTTTGGTTCAGCATTCAGGAATTCATGCACTGTCGCCGCGCCCGCCGTGCAAAAAACGCTCTCAATTCCTCAATCCGCGCTTCTTTTCGGAGCCTTGGTTTGGTTTTTGCATTTTGTAATGAATGCGCAAGCACATCACACGTTTCAGCGGTTTCCATACGCTGGCAAAGACCAATCAGCGCCTGCACTCACGGCCCAGACCGTGTGCATAGAGCCAAAAGAGGTCACCGGGATTCATGACTATCAGCGATGCGTTGCATCGGTTGTTACTCGACAACCTGACCACTGCCACGATTCTGCTCAACTCGGACCTGCGCCTCGAGTACATGAATCCTGCCGCTGAAATGCTGCTGGCCATCAGCGGTCAGCGCAGCCACGGACAATTCATCAGCGAGCTGTTCACCGAATCCGCCGAAGCGCTGAGCTCCCTTCGTCAGGCGGTGGAACAGGCGCATCCGTTCACCAAGCGTGAGGCCATGCTCACCGCACTGACCGGCCAGACGCTGACGGTTGATTACGCCGTCACGCCGATCCTTTCCCAGGCCGAGACGATGCTGCTGCTGGAAGTCCATCCCCGTGATCGCTTGCTGCGCATCACCAAGGAGGAGGCTCAGCTGTCCAAGCAGGAAACCACCAAGATGCTGGTGCGTGGCCTGGCCCATGAGATCAAGAACCCCCTTGGCGGGATTCGCGGTGCCGCGCAGTTGCTGGCACGTGAGCTGCCGGAGGAGAGCCTCAAGGACTACACCAACGTCATCATCGAAGAGGCCGACCGTCTGCGTAATCTGGTCGACCGCATGCTCGGCTCGAACAAGCTGCCGATGCTGGCGATGACCAACGTGCATGAAGTGCTCGAGCGCGTGTGCAGCCTGGTCGAAGCCGAAAGCCAGGGATGCATCACCCTCGTGCGCGACTACGACCCGAGCATTCCCGATGTGCTGATCGACCGCGAGCAGATGATTCAGGCGGTGCTCAATATCGTGCGCAATGCCATGCAGGCGATCAGCAGCCAGAACGAGCTGCGTCTGGGCCGCATCAGCCTGCGCACGCGCGCCATGCGCCAGTTCACCATCGGCCACGTGCGCCATCGTCTGGTCAGCAAGATCGAAATCATCGACAACGGCCCCGGCATTCCGCCGGAGCTGCAAGAAACCATTTTTTATCCCATGGTCAGCGGCCGCCCGGATGGCACCGGGCTGGGCCTTGCCATTACCCAGAACATCATCAGTCAGCACCAGGGGCTGATCGAGTGTGATAGCCATCCTGGCCATACAACATTCTCGATCTTCCTGCCGCTGGAACAAGGAGCAGCGTCGACATGAGCCGTAGTGAAACTGTCTGGATCGTCGATGACGACCGTTCCATCCGCTGGGTACTGGAGAAAGCCCTGCAGCAAGAGGGCATGACCACGCAAAGTTTCGACAGCGCCGATGGTGTGATGAGCCGCCTGGCCCGCCAGCAACCGGACGTGATCATTTCCGATATCCGCATGCCCGGCGCCAGCGGCCTGGACCTGCTGGCGCGCATTCGCGAACAGCATCCGCGCCTGCCGGTCATCATCATGACCGCGCATTCGGACCTCGACAGCGCCGTGGCGTCCTATCAGGGCGGTGCCTTCGAGTACCTGCCCAAGCCGTTCGACGTTGACGAAGCTGTTTCTCTGGTCAAACGCGCCAATCAGCACGCTCAAGAGCAGCAAGGCCTGGCCGTTCCGCCTGCCCTGACCCGCACGCCGGAAATCATCGGCGAAGCGCCGGCGATGCAAGAGGTGTTTCGCGCCATCGGCCGCTTGAGCCACTCCAATATCACCGTGTTGATCAACGGCGAATCCGGGACCGGTAAAGAACTGGTTGCCCACGCCCTGCACCGGCACAGCCCACGGTCGGCGTCGCCGTTCATTGCGCTGAACATGGCCGCAATTCCGAAAGACTTGATGGAATCCGAACTGTTCGGCCATGAAAAAGGCGCGTTCACCGGCGCGGCGAACCTGCGCCGCGGGCGTTTCGAGCAGGCCGACGGCGGCACCCTGTTTCTCGATGAAATCGGCGACATGCCGGCCGATACCCAGACCCGACTGCTGCGCGTGCTGGCCGACGGCGAGTTCTACCGGGTGGGCGGTCACGTGCCGGTCAAAGTCGACGTGCGCATCATTGCGGCGACCCACCAGAATCTGGAAACCCTGGTCCAGGCCGGCAAGTTCCGCGAAGACTTGTTTCACCGCCTGAACGTGATCCGCATTCACATCCCGCGCATGTCCGACCGTCGCGAGGACATCCCGACGCTGGCACGCCACTTCCTCAGCCGCGCTGCGCAGGAACTGGCCGTTGAGCCCAAGCTATTGAAGGCGGAAACGGAGGAATACCTCAAGCACCTGCCGTGGCCGGGCAACGTCCGTCAGTTGGAAAACACCTGCCGCTGGATCACGGTGATGGCTTCAGGCCGCGAAGTGCACGTCAGCGATCTGCCGCCTGAACTGCTGAGCCTGCCGCAGGACGCTGCCCCGGTGACCAACTGGGAACAAGCGCTGCGCCAATGGGCGGATCAAGCGCTGGCGCGCGGCCAATCCAGCCTGCTGGACAGTGCCGTGCCGACGTTCGAACGCATCATGATCGAGACCGCGCTCAAGCATACCGCTGGCCGTCGTCGCGACGCTGCCGTGCTGCTGGGCTGGGGCCGTAACACCTTGACCCGCAAGATCAAGGAATTGGGCATGAAGATCGATGGCGGGGACGATGACGAGGGTGATGAGGGCTGAACGGATGCAGCCCCGTGTATTGATGGGCTAGACCAGAAATTGTAGGAGCCGGCTTGCTGGCGAACGGACCGGTGTCAACGATAGAAACGTCGCCTGACGTGTTGAGTTCGCCAGCAAGCCGGCTCCAACAGCCCAGCGTCACTCAGCCGAAGACGGCTTCTCCCACAGATTAATCCCGCCTTCGACTGCGAAGCGGTCGATCTCTGCCAGTTCTTCCTGACTGAACTCAAGGTTGTCGAGGGCGCCGACGTTCTCGATGATCTGCTCCGGACGGCTTGCACCGATCAGTGCGGAGGTGACGCGTGGATCGCGCAGCGTCCAGGCCAGTGCCATCTGCGCCAGGCTCTGGCCGCGACGCTTGGCGATCTCGTTCAGCGCACGCACGTGCTCGATGTTCTGCTCCGACAAATGCGCCGCCTGCAACGAGCCGCCACCGGGACGGTTGACCCGCGCGTCTTTTGGAATGCCGTTCAGGTACTTGTCCGAGAGCAACCCCTGGGCCAGTGCGGTGAACGCGATAACGCCCGAGCCGAGTTCCTCTGTGGTGTCCAGCAGGTCTTTTTCGACCCAGCGATTGAGCAGGTTATAGGCCGGCTGATGAATCAGCAGCGGCACTTTCCACTCTTTCAGCAGGCCGGCGATTTCCCGGGTTTTGGCGCCTGAATACGACGAAATCCCGATATACAGCGCTTTGCCCTGCTGCACAGCGGTGGCCAGTGCGCTGGCGGTTTCTTCCAGCGGGGTGTCCGGGTCGAAGCGGTGGGAATAGAAAATATCGACGTAGTCCAGACCCATGCGCTGCAGGCTCTGGTCGAGGCTGGCGAGCACGTACTTGCGCGATCCGCCGCCCTGACCGTAAGGCCCCGGCCACATATCCCAGCCGGCTTTGCTGGAGATGATCAACTCGTCCCGGTACTGCTTGAAGTCTTCTTTGAGCAGGCGGCCGAAATTGATCTCGGCACTGCCGTAGGGCGGGCCATAGTTGTTGGCGAGGTCGAAGTGGTTGATACCCAGATCGAAGGCCGTGCGCAGCATCGCGCGCTGGGTGTCCATCGGCGTGCTGTCGCCGAAGTTGTGCCACAGCCCCATGGAGAGCGCTGGCAACACCAGGCCGCTACGGCCTACGCGACGATAGGGAATGCGTTCATAACGGTTTTCGGCAGCGATGTAAGTCATCCAGTCCTCTCTTTCTTGTATGGAAGTCAGGTCACATAACCAAACCCGTGAGATTACTCGGATTTCCGTGCGACGAGGGGGTTCAAGCGAGTGGACGAATGCCACCCGTTCAGCGCAGACAGGCGGCGATGCGCATTCAATTGTTCGCTTAGCAGATCCAGCACTTCGCCAACATGCCGCCGCTGCAACGGCTGGGACAGCCGAAAGATATCGCCAGCGTCGTGTCCTTCCTTGCCGGCCCGGATTCAGGCTGGGTGAATGGTCAAGTGCTGCGGGCGAATGGTGGCCTGGCGTAAAACCAGGCGGTAGAAGCGCGCGTGCCCGCGAAGATTTCGTGGCAGCCCCCGGTTAGGGGGACTGGCACGACGCCGTCGCGGGCACGCGTGTTTCTACAAACGAAACAGCCTCAACGCACCAGGTGCAGGAACTGCATGTGGCGCTCGTACTGATCGAGGATGTCGTTGATCACCTGTTCCTTGGTGTAGCCCACCAGGTCGTAGTCCTGACTGCCTTCGCTCAGGTGCACTTCGGCACGGTAGTAACGGCGGTTGTTGAGCTGCTTGGAGCCCATGCCGCCGCGCGCAAAGGACGGCGTGAAGTAGCCACGCATGGTCACCTGGTACACGAACGGACGCTCTTCACCGTGGCCGATCTCCAGGCCCACGGTGTCGTTGGCCGGATCCGGCTGAGTCACGACGGTCAGGCCCTTCTCGACGAACACTGCCGTCACTTCTTCAATCGCCGGGCGCACGGTCTGATCGAGGAAGCGGTAAACCTCGTCCCGGGACGGGAACGCCACCGCCTGGGTCAGACGCTGACGCCATCCGCCGCGCCGCGCTCCAGAGACCGGTGCCAGCGAATACAGCTGGGCGATCTTGCGCTGGGATTCCATATAGAACGCCTTGTGCAGCCCCCACATCATCAGCAGCAGAATCAGCGAGAACGGCAACGAGGTCAGCACCACCGCTGACTTCAGCGCATCGATGCTGCCCGAGAACAGCAACCCGCTGGTGATCAGCGCGGTCATCACGCCCCAGAACACGCGCAGCCATTTCGGGCCGTCTTCGTCCGGGCTGCCGCCTTTGGCGGACAGTGTCGACAGCACCACGGTGCCGGAGTCGGCAGAGGTCACGAAGAACACGAAGCTGATGAACACCGTCACGGCAATGACCGTCCGGCTCCACGGGTACGTCTGCAACATCAGGTACAGGGTCATCGACGGATCGTCGATAGCCGATTGGCCCAAGGCCGCCATGCCGTGGTTCAGCACCAGGTCGATGGCGCTGTTACCGAAGATCGACATCCAGGCCAGGGTGAAACCCAGCGGAATCAGCAACACGCCACAGACGAATTCACGAATGGTGCGGCCACGGGAGATACGCGCAATGAACAGACCCACGAACGGCGACCAGGCAATCCACCACGCCCAATAGAACACGGTCCAGCCGCCCAGCCAGTCACTCGGGCCGTCGTACGCATACACGTCGAAGCTCTTGACCGGCAGTGCGCCGAGGTAATCACCGATGTTCTGCACCAGGGTATTGAGCAGGTGTTGCGTGGGCCCGGCAAACAACACGAACAGCAGCAGCGCGCAGGCTAGCAGCATGTTGATGTCGGACATGACGCGCACGCCTTTGTCCACGCCCGCGATGGCTACGAGGATTGCCGCGCCCATCATCAGGGTGATCAAACCCACCTGAATCCATTGGGTGTGCGGCACGTTGAACAGGTAGTCCAGCCCGGAGTTCAGGTGCAGGACGCCAAAGCCCATGTCGGCGCCGAGGCCGAAGATGGTGGCGATGATGCCGAAGCCGTCGACCGCATAGCCGATCGGGCCATTGATGCGCTTGCCGATCAGCGGATACAGCGCTGAACGCAATGCCAGCGGCAGGTTATGGCGATACGCGAAGTAAGCCAGTGCCATGCCGACGAACGCGAACACGCCCCAACCGTGCAAGCCCCAGTGCAGAAACAGCAACTGCATGGCCTGACGTGCCGATTGGGTGGTCCCGCCTTCGCCCTGTGGCGGCGCCAGCATGTGGGTCAGCGGTTCGGACACACAGAAGAAGAACAGCGTGATGCTGATCCCTGCGGCGAACAGCATGCCGGCCCAGGACAGGTAGCTGAACTCGGGTTCGTCGTGGTCCGCGCCAAGCTTGATCTTGCCGTAGCCTGAAATCGCGGTAACAACCACGAACAGTAGATACAGGGTCATGGCCAGCATGTAGTACCAGCCAACGGTATTGGCGGCCCAGTTCTGCGCGGCAAGCAACCAGGCACCCGAGGCTTCCGGGAAACCGATCACGACCAGTCCGAAGATCAGGATGAAGCTGGCCGCAAAGTAGAAAACAGGGCCGTTCATGCGAACGGCCGAGCTGTTCGGAGCGCTCGAATTATTCATATGAATACCGCCGCGCGGGCGAGGGGATTGATCATGCAACGTGTATGCGGCAAAGGTAGGCCTCCTGAGATCAGCGGGCAGCGAACCACCGGTTTAACTTGATTGAACGTTCAATTAAAACACGAAAACACGGCTGGAGACTAATGCACAGTGGCGTGACGCTCTCTCAGGCGAGGGTAGGACGGACGACGAAAGCCTTTCGTTCCGTGGGTTCGGGAGGGTTTTTAAAGCGCTGAAGAAATTGCGGAGTGACACACGCCGCCTTGCCGGCTAAAGCCGGTCCTACGAAGCGTACGCGGTCGGTCAGTAGGACCGGCTTCAGCCGGGAAGAGGCCAGTGTGCGCACCCCGAAATTTGCGACATGACGACTGCCGCCTTCCCGGCTAAAGCCGGTCCTACACGATGTGCGCGATCGATTAGTGGGACCGGCTTCAGCCGGGATCAGGCCAGCGTGCGCACCCCGAAATTTGCGACATGACGACCGACGCCTTCCCGGCTAAAGCCGGTCCTACGAAGCGTACGCGGTCGATCAGTAGGACCCGCTTCAGCCGGGAAGAGGCCAGTGCGCGCGCAAGAAGATTGGCGACATGACGACTGACGCCTTCCCGGCTAAAGCCGGTCCTACGAAGCGTACGCGGTCGATCAGTAGGACCGGCTTCAGCCGGGAAAAGGCCAGTGCGCGCACCCAAAAATTTGCGACATGACGACTGACGCCTTCCCGGCTAAAGCCGGTCCTACACGATGTGCGCGGTTGGTCAGTAGGACCGGCTTCAGCCGGGAAGAGGCCAGCGTGCGCACCCCGAAATTTGCGACATGACGGGCTACTTCGGACAGCCATCCTCGTGCTGCAGGCTCGCCTGATTGACGTTGCTGCCTGCCGGGACGCCGCGCGTCAGCCAGACGTTGCCGCCGATGGTCGAGCCCTTGCCAATGGTGATGCGCCCCAGAATCGTGGCGCCCGCATAAATCACCACATCATCTTCGACGATCGGGTGGCGCGCATGGCCCTTCAGCAACTGACCATCCTCATCGGAAGGGAAACGTTTGGCGCCCAGCGTGACCGCCTGATAAATGCGCACGCGCTCGCCGATGATTGCAGTCTCGCCAATCACCACGCCTGTCCCGTGATCGATGAAGAAGCTTGGGCCGATCTGCGCGCCGGGATGAATATCGATGCCGGTCGCGGAATGGGCCAGTTCGGCGCTGATGCGTGCCAGCAAGGGCAAACCGTTGTGATACAGGTGATGGGCCAGACGATGGTGGATCACCGCCAGAATGCCCGGGTAGCACAGCAACACCTCATCCACACTGCGCGCGGCGGGGTCGCCGTGATACGCCGCCAGCACGTCGGTGTCGAGGATGCGGCGAATGGTCGGCAGCGCGCTGGCGAAATCCTGAATCAGCCGTTCCGCATGCACGTCCGCACAGCTGGCATCCTGGCCTTTCTGGCGGGCGGCGTAGCGCAGTTCGAGCCGCGCCTGGTCGAGCAACGAATTCAGCGCCACGTCGAGGGTGTAGCCGACGTAGAAGTCCTCGCTCTCTTCGCGCAGGTCCACCGGCCCCAGCCGCATCGGAAACAGCGCGCCGCACAAGGCATCGAGAATGTCGCGCATGGCCTCCCGCGAAGGCAGCTCGCGGCCGCCCTTCTCGCCGCTGATTCGGCCGTTGCTGGTACGCCAGTCATCACGCGCGGCGCGCAATTCGCCCACAATCCGCTGCAATTGCCAGTGGCCGGTCACGCCCTCGGCGCAGGATTCCGGGGATAGGTCGGGAATAGTGCTCACGCAGATTTCTCCTCAATTCAACGGCGAGTCAGGCTGTAACGGCCGAAGTGGAATCACTCTACGACATCCCTTTGCGGCAAAAAAATAACTATTTTTGTGGGGCTTCTGCCTAGAGGATGGCGGACGCCGGGCGGTTGCCCTGCGGGAAACGTCTGCCTATAGTCCTGCGACTCAATTGCAGACCTTTCGACGCCACCATGATCAAACAACAGCTCGCCCGTTTTAACCGTCTGGAATTGCTCGGCGGCCCGACGCCTTTTGAAAAGCTCGAACGCCTTTCGACCTGGGCCGGCCGCGACATTTACGTGAAACGCGACGACATCACCCCGTTGGCCATGGGCGGCAACAAGCTGCGCAAGCTGGAATACCTCGCGGCCGACGCCTTGGCTCAAGGGTGCGACACGCTGATCACTGCGGGCGCCATTCAGTCCAATCATGTGCGCCAAACCGCCGCCCTCGCCGCCCGTCTTGGCCTGGGTTGTGTCGCCCTGCTGGAAAACCCGATCGCGACTGACGACAGCAATTACCTGGGCAACGGCAATCGCCTGTTGCTGGATTTGTTCGATACCAAAGTCGAATTGGTCGAAAACCTCGACAATGCAGACGAGCAGTTGCAGGCACTTGCGAGCCGGCTGCGTCTCAGCGGCAAGAAGCCGTACCTGGTGCCGATTGGCGGTTCGAACGCCCTCGGCGCGCTGGGTTATGTGCAGGCCGGTTTTGAACTGGCCGAGCAGATCAAGCAAAGCGGCCTCTCATTTGCAGCCGTCGTCCTCGCGTCGGGCAGTGCCGGCACCCACAGCGGCCTGGCACTTGCGCTGGCGGAAGAACTGCCCGAGCTGCCGGTGATTGGCGTGACCGTGTCGCGCCCGGAAGAAACCCAGGCGCCCAAGGTTCAGCGTCTGGCCGAGCAAACCGTTGAACTGCTGGGCGAATCATTGCCCGCCGCGTTCAAGGTGCAGCTGTGGGACGAATACTTCGGCCCACGGTACGGCGAGCCGAATGCCGGGACGCTGGCGGCGATCCGGCTGGTGGCCAGTCATGAAGGGCTGCTGCTGGACCCGGTCTATACCGGCAAAGCCATGGCCGGACTGCTCGACGGCATTGGCCGGCAGCGTTTCGAAGACGGGCCGATCGTGTTCCTGCACACCGGCGGGGCGCCTGCCTTGTTTGCGTACCAGGGCGTCTTTTCGGCGGCATAGAGCCCCCTTCACACTCCTGCTCGCAGGGTTGCACAGGCTTAATATTCCAAAAACTGATAAGCAGTTCGATTTTTATTATTTTTCAGGCCTTGGTTCGGGTCTTATGATCGCCGCCAGCCGGCGCGCAGAGCCTCGCAGGCGACTGAAAAAGCTGGATAAACGCGTGATCCCAACGTAGCTTCGTCGGGTCTGATACTTGCCTGACATTCCAATTAAAACAGGGGACTTTCATGAACATGTCTGCAATCCGCCGCACCTTTCTGTTGTCGGCCTTCAGCCTGGTGCTGGGCACCGGTCTGGTCAGCCAGGCTATGGCTGGCGAACAACTGGCAACGATCAAAAAGAATGGAACCCTCAATGTCGGCCTGGAAGGCACTTATCCCCCGTTCAGCTTCGTGGGTGAAGACGGCAAACTAACCGGTTTTGAAGTCGAGTTCTCTGAAGCACTCGCCAAGGAACTGGGCGTCAAGGTCAAGCTGCAAGCCACGCCGTGGGCTGGAATTCTGGCCGCGCTGGAATCCAAGCGTCTGGATGTGGTGATCAATCAGGTGACCATCTCCGACGAGCGCAAGAAAAAGTACGACTTCTCCGAACCGTACACCGTGTCGGGCATTCAAGCGTTGGTGCAGACCAAAGACGTCGGCGTGATCAAGACGGCTGCTGACCTGAAAGGCAAGAAAGTCGGCGTCGGTCTGGGCACCAACTACGAAGAATGGCTCAAAGCCAACGTGCCTGATGCCATCGTCAAAACCTACGACGATGATCCGACCAAATACCAGGACCTGCGTGTCGGCCGTATCGACGCCATCCTCGTCGATCGCCTCGCTGCACTGGAACTGGTCGCCAAGACCAAGGACAAACTGGCGGTCTCCGGCGAAGCGTTCTCCCGTCAGGAGTCCGGTGTCGCACTGCGCAAGGGCGAGCCTGAATTGCTGGACGCGATCAACAAGGCCATCGACAAGCTGCGCGCCGACGGCACCCTCGCCAAGCTGTCGGACAAGTACTTCAAGGCTGACGTGACCAAATGATTCCAGAGAGCCTTCAGCTCGCGCTGGACTCCGCGCCCTTTTTGCTCAAGGGCGCGTATTACACGGTGGGCTTGAGCCTGGGGTCGATGTTTTTCGGATTGGTGCTGGGCTTCGGCCTGGCACTGATGCGTTTGTCGAAGATCTGGGTCATCAGTGCCGTTGCCAGGGTTTACGTGTCGTTTTTCCGTGGGACGCCGCTTCTCGTCCAGCTGTTCATGATCTATTACGGCTTGCCGGACCTGGGGATTGAACTGGATGCGATCACCGCAGCGCTGATCGGTCTTTCGCTGAACATGGCCGCATATGCCTGCGAAATCCTTCGGGCCGCGATCAGTTCGGTGGACCGAGGGCAATGGGAAGCCGCTGCGAGCATCGGCATGACGCGCGCCCAGACGATGCGCCGCGCCATCTTGCCGCAAGCTGCACGCACCGCGTTGCCGCCACTGGGCAACAGCTTTATTTCGCTGGTCAAGGACACGGCGATGGCCGCCACCATTCAGGTGCCGGAAGTGTTCCGCCAGGCGCAGCTGATCTCTTCGCGGACGCTGGAAATTTTCACCATGTATTTCACCGTTGCGGTGATCTACTGGGTGCTGTGCAGCATCCTGGCGCATTTCCAAAATCGCCTGGAAGCACGGGCCAACCGCCACGACGTGGAGTCCTGAGGCATGATCACGGTTGAAAAACTGACCAAGCAATTCAAGGGCAACGAAGTGCTCAAGGGCATCGACCTGAAGGTCGAGCCTGGCGAGGTGGTGGCGATCATCGGCCCAAGCGGGTCGGGCAAAACCACTTTGTTGCGCTGCCTGAACCTGCTGGAAGTGCCCACGAGCGGCAGCATTGTCGTGGGCGACATCAAAGTCGATTTGAGCCGTCCGCTGAGCCAGCAACAGGGACTGATCCGGCAACTGCGCCAGCATGTCGGGTTCGTCTTCCAGAACTTCAACCTGTTCCCGCACCGCACGGCGCTGGAAAACGTCATCGAAGGCCCGACCGTGGTCAAGAAGATGCCGCGCGAGCAGGCCATCGAGCTGGGCCGCGCGCTGCTGGCGAAAGTCGGCCTCGCGGGGAAAGAGGACGCTTATCCGCGTCGGCTGTCTGGCGGCCAACAACAGCGGGTGGCGATTGCCCGTGCGCTGGCCATGGAGCCTGAAGTCATTCTGTTCGATGAACCGACGTCTGCGCTCGATCCCGAGCTGGTGGGCGAGGTGCTGAATACGATTCACGCCCTGGCGCTGGAGAAACGCACGATGGTGATCGTGACCCACGAAATGAGCTTCGCGCGGGACGTCGCCAACCGGGTGATTTTCATCGACAAGGGCGTCATCGTTGAACAGGGTGAGGCGAAAGCGCTGTTTGCCAATCCCAAAGAAGAACGCACAAGGCAGTTTCTTGAGCGCAGCAGGAACTAGTCCGACACGATATGTGTTCAAAACGGCGCCAACAGGCGCCGTTTTCTTTGTCGTTCATATTTAGAAAAGCGTTGATCCACTAAAAGTCTTACTGTTTCGACGCCGGCTAACCGCCGCACATCTATCTATTTTTTCTATATGTACAGCCCTCACTCTCTCCGCTTCCCCGCAACGTTGATTGACCATTTCTCCGCCCACAAATAACTGCCGCTGACACTTTTCATCCACTCGCTGGCTGTCAAAGGCGGCACGCCCGGCCGCTCAGGTAGGACCGGAGTCGTAACTCCCTCCCATAAGCAACGCCCGAGTGTAGGAAACTTCTGCATTTGTCTCTCACAGACTTTAAAAACTTAAATGCCGTTGACACAAACACCGCAACACAATTAGCTGAAATCGCTCCGTGTTTATTTTCTTTCCCAAACGGCAACTCACCAATTGCCACCGTTTGTAATGTTTGCCATGCCTGCGCATCCCGGCGTGTACTAGTGCCAGTCGTTTCCACGTTGCAGTTGCGATGAATTAACTACCTGACTTGCCTTGACCCAGGCACACATTCGAAGAGTATTAAAAAATGATCCATACCCCTGTAATGACTCAGTCTTTCAAGTTGATGGCCCCGTATCTCCCACAGTCGAACAAGCACGGGATTGGCGCCCTTGCGGCGGCCGATCTGCAGGTACACATTGACCCCTGGCCAGAAATGGACTGTGGTGACTTGATCGAATTGTTTTGGGGAGGTTGTTATGCCGCGTCAAAACTTTTATCGGAGTCCGACATCGGGCATACATCCGTCCTACATGTACCCGAAAGTTTTCTTCGAAGCGGAAAAGTTAAAACCTACTATCGCGTTACCAAAATTGGCAGCGAACCCATTAAGTCTCCTGGCGCCAAACTGTGGGTCAAACTGGAGACTCCCGGCGGTCAATTGGTCAGCGGCGAGGGCGATGAGAATCAGGGGCTGGCACCAGTGACCTTCGCAGAGTTGGTCATGCACGACGGTTTGACGGCGCGCCATTTCGATGAGGGCGTGCAGCTCACCCTCGACGCCTATCCCAACATGGATGCCTACGACGAGATCACCCTGCGCTGGGGCGACCTGCGTTTGGACTTGCCACCCCTCACTCAGGATGACGTCGGCCGGCCTATCGTTGTTGAAATACCGGCAGAGCTGGTGCGCGAGACCGGCGATGATCCCCATCTGGAGGTGAGCTACTGCGTGATTGACCGGGTCGGCAACAACTCGCGCTGGGCGCCGGCACGGCTGATCAAGGTATCGACCGACGTGACCGATGGGGCCGAAGTTTGATATCGACCCTGCCCAGAACGCTGTCGCGGCGCACCTTCTGCGCGCTGCGACACGTGTGCTGCCCGCCACATGCCCGCCACATGGCGTCGTGCAATGTGAACACCTCCACAGATCCGCAGAGGAGAAGAAAGCTCCCACATGATCTGCATCAGCGTCCTACAAATTCCTCCCTCGTCCATCGAAGACTGACTGCTAGCCTGCGGTGAAACCCTTCACGAGGTGTTCGCCATGCCCTGCAGACATATCGTCAAGTACATGATTCTGGCGCTGGCTTTCGGCTCATGCCTGACCTACACCCAAGCCACGGCGTTGGGGACGGCCGCCGCCATTTCGCCTTCTATGCTTATGCCTAAATGTGAGTTTATTTAATGTTTATACACGCTTAGGGTATATGCACCGGACCACCGGACCATCGTCAATTTTCCCGCCGCCATCGCGGTATTGATTCGAGGTTCGAATGGTCAAGCACAACGACCCCAGTGCTCGCGCTCGAGAAGGTCACCACCATGACTGATCTGAACGCCCTTTCTGTCCAGCACACCCTGGACGTGGCTCCTCCCCTGCTTCCTGCCAACGTATTGCGTAACGACGCCGACGCCATTGCCGCGGCCCATGAACTGGCCGCGATCGTGCGCCCCAATGCCGCTACGCGAGACCGCGAGCGGCAACTGCCCTGGTCGGAAATCGAACTGTTTACCCGCAGCGGTCTGGGCAGCATCTCGGTGCCGCGCGCGTACGGCGGGCCCCAAGTGTCGTTCGTCACAGTGGCCGAGGTTTTCGCCATCCTCTCGGCAGCTGACCCTGCCGTGGGCCAGATTCCACAGAACCACTTCGGCATCCTCTACTCGCTGACGGGCAGCGCCACGGAGGCTCAGAAGGAAACGCTGTTCGCCAGCATCCTGGGCGGCGCACGCATCGGCAACGGCGGCCCCGAGCGAGGAACCAAAAACACCCTCGACGTGCGAACCCGACTGACTGCGGACGGCGATCATTTTTTGCTCAACGGCCGCAAGTTCTACTCGACGGGCGCGCTGTTCGCCCACTGGGTGGCGGTCAAGGCCATCAATGACGACGGCAAACAGGTGCTGGTGTTCGTGCCACGCGGGACGCCGGGGCTGCACATCATCGATGATTGGTCCGGCTTCGGTCAGCGCACCACCGCCAGCGGCAGCGTGCTGCTGGAAAACGTGCGCGTGAGTGGCGAGCTGGTTGTGGATAACTGGAAGCTCGGCCTGTCGCCGAACATTCAGGGCGCGGTTTCGCAGCTGATTCAGGCGGCCATCGATGCGGGCATTGCCCGGGAAGCCATCGACGAAAGCATCCGTTTTGTGCGCGAGCGTTCACGGCCATGGATCGACGCCAATGTGGAGCGCGCCAGTGACGATCCCTATGTGATCGCCGACATCGGCAAGTTAAAGCTCGAACTGCACGCCGCCGAAGCGCTGTTGCGCAAGGCCGGTCGCGTGCTCGATGACATTGCCGCCGCCCCCATCGACGAACACTCAGCGGCGCGGGCGTCCATCGTGGTCGCCGAAGCCAAGGTGCTGACCACTCAGATCGCCCTGCTCGCCAGTGAAAAATTGTTCGAGCTGTCGGGCAGTCGCGCGACGTTGGCTGAATTCAATCTGGATCGGCACTGGCGCAACGCGCGGGTTCATACCCTCCATGACCCGGTGCGCTGGAAGGTGCACGCCGTCGGCGCCTGGCACCTGAACGGCACCCTGCCTGCCCGTCATTCCTGGATATAACCAGACCACTGGAAGCACACTTATGAGCCTTCAAACCTTGCCGCGTGACACGCAGGCGACCGCCGTGACCGCGATCATTCGTGACGACGCCGAGGCACTGCGCATCGCCCGCACGCTGGCGGAAGATTTCAAACAACAGAGCGCCACGCGTGATCGCGAACGGCGTCTGCCCCATCAGGAACTGGAAGCGTTTTCCCGCTCCGGACTGTGGGGCATCAGCGTGCCGAAGGCCTTCGGCGGCGCAGGCGTCTCCAATGTCACCCTGGCCGACGTCATTCGGATCATCTCTGCCGCCGACGCCTCCCTGGGGCAAATTCCACAGAACCACTTCTACGCGCTGGAAGTGCTGCGGCTGAATGGCAGCCCGGCGCAGCAGGCGCGGCTGTATGCAGAGGTCCTTGCCGGTCAGCGCTTCGGCAACGCGCTGGCCGAACTGGGCACCAAAACCGCCCACGACCGCACCACCCGCCTGAGCCGCGACGGCAACGGCTGGCGCATCAACGGCCGTAAGTTCTACGCCACCGGCGCTCTTTACGCCCAACGCATACCGACCTCGGTGGTCGATGACCACGGCGTGCAGCAGCTGGCATTCGTGCCGGCGAATGCCGCGGGGCTGAGCGTGATCGACGACTGGAGCGGGTTCGGGCAGCGCACCACGGGCAGCGGCTCGGTGGTGTTCGATAACGTGTACGTCGAAGCCGATGACGTGGTGCCTTTTCAGACGGCGTTTGAGCGCCCGACCACCGTGGGCCCGCTGGCGCAGATTCTCCATGCCGCCATCGACACCGGCATCGCTCGCGCGGCCTTTGAAGACGCGCTGCATTTCGTGCGCACCCGCACCCGGCCATGGATCGACTCCGGCATAGAAAAAGCCGTCGATGATCCGCTGACGCTGCACAGCTTCGGCAGGCTCGGCATTCGTCTGCACGCCGCCGAAGCCCTGCTTGAACGTTCAGGGGAATACCTTGATCGCGCACAGGCCGAGACCACGCCCGAAACGCTGGCCCAGGCATCGATTGCGGTGGCGGAAGCGCGGGCGATCAGCACTGAGATCTCACTGGATGCCGGCAGCACGTTGTTCGAACTCGCCGGTTCCCAGGCCACGCTGGCGGAGCACGGCCTTGACCGGCACTGGCGCAACGCGCGGGTTCACACGCTGCACGACCCGGTGCGCTGGAAGTATCACGCCATCGGCAATTACTACCTCAATGACGTCAAGCCGCCACGCCGGGGGACGATCTGATGAGCAAGAAAAAGATCCTGCTCAACGCGTTCAACATGAACTGCATTGGCCACATCAATCACGGCTTCTGGACACACCCGCGGGACACGTCCACCCAGTACAAGACCCTGGAATACTGGACAGATCTGGCGCAGTTGCTGGAGCGCGGGCTGTTCGACGGTTTGTTCATCGCGGACATCGTCGGGGTCTACGACGTCTATCAGAAGTCGGTGGACGTGACGCTGAAGGAGTCGATCCAGTTGCCAGTGAATGATCCGTTGCTGCTGGTATCGGCCATGGCCGCGGTCACGAAAAACCTCGGCTTCGGCCTGACCGCCAACCTCACCTACGAGGCGCCGTATCTGTTCGCCCGGCGCATGTCGACGCTGGATCACCTCACCCGCGGACGCGTGGGCTGGAACATCGTCACCGGGTATCTGGACAGCGCCGCACGCGCGATGGGCCTGACCGAGCAGATCGAACACGACCGCCGCTACGACCAGGCCGATGAGTACCTGGAGGTTTTGTACAAGCTGTGGGAAGGCAGTTGGGAGGACGACGCTGTGATCGAGGACCGTCAGGCGCGCATTTATGCCCAGCCTGCAAAGGTCCACCCCGTGCGGCACAGCGGCGAGTTCTATCAGGTGGAGGGTTATCACTTGTGCGAGCCGTCGCCGCAGCGCACGCCGGTGTTGTTTCAGGCGGGCAGTTCCGACCGCGGTTTGCAGTTTGCCGGCAGCAACGCCGAGTGCGTGTTTATCAGCGGGCAGAACAAACCCGCGACCCGCGAACAGGTCGACAAGGTCCGCGCCAGTGCCGTGGCCGCCGGGCGCAATCCCGATGACATCAAGGTGTTCATGGGCCTCAACGTGATCGTCGGCGCCACCGAAGAAGCGGCGCGGGCCAAGCATGCGGAGTACCGGTCTTACGCCAGCGCGGAGGCCGGGCTCGCCCATTTTGCCGCGTCCACCGGCATCGACTTCGCCGACTACGCGCTCGACGAGCCGATCCAGCACGTGAAAGGCAATGCCATTCAGTCAGCGACGAAGATCCTCAAGAACAACGACTGGACCCGCCAGAAGTTGCTCGATCAGCACGCCCTGGGCGGCCGTTACCTCACGCTGACTGGCTCGCCCGAGCAGGTCGCCGACGAGCTGGAATCGTGGATCGCCGAAACCGGTCTGGACGGCTTCAACCTCACCCGCATCGTCACCCCGGAGAGCTACGAGGATTTCATCGATCTGGTGATCCCCGAGCTGCAACGACGGGGTTCGTACAAGACCGCGTACGAACACGGCACCTTGCGCGAGAAGTTATTTGAAGGCGACGCGCGACTGCCGGATCGCCACGCAGGCGCGAGCTACAGAACGCGCCGCAACGTGTAGGCGCGCGCTTGGTCTGGGCCGCATCCGGACGAAGACGGCTTCACAGACATCCAAGCATTCAAACCAGACCACTGACCCGGATTACCACCCATGACCAAAACCCTCCTCACCCTCGCGCTGTCCCTGGGCCTGTTTACCGGGATCACCCACGCCGCTGATCAACCGCTCAAAATCGGTACCACGGCGGCGTTCGCCATACCGCTGGAAGCCGCCGCGGCCGAAGCCGAGAAGCAGGGCCTGAAGGTCGAGCTGGTGGAATTCACCGACTGGATCGCGCCCAACGTCAGCCTCAACGCCGGTGACATCGACGTGAACTACTTCCAGCACATTCCATTTCTGGAAAACGCCAAGGCCGCGTCCGGCTTCGATCTGGTGCCCTACGCGCCGGGCATCATCAACAACGTCGGGCTGTATTCGAAGCAGTACAAAAGCTTCGATGAGCTGCCAACCGGTGCGACTGTGGCGATCGCCAACGACCCGATCAATAGCGGACGCGGTCTGCAACTGCTGGCCAAGGCCGGCCTGATTACGTTGAAACCGGGCGTGGGTTACAAGGCCACCGAAGACGACATCACCGCCAATCCGAAGAAGATCAAGCTGATCCAGGTCGAAGCCGTGCAACTGGTGCGCGCTTATGACGATGCCGATCTGGTGCAGGGCTACCCGGCCTACATCCGTTTGTCGAAGACCTTCGATGCTGGCTCGGCGATCCTGTTCGACGGCCTCGACCACCCGGAATACGTGATTCAGTTCGTCATCAAACCGGACCACAAGGATGACCCGCGTCTGGCCAAGTTCATCGATATCTACCAGCACTCGCCCGTCGTGCGCGCCTCGCTGGATAAGGTCAATGGCTCGCTGTATCAAGTTGGCTGGAAGAACTGACCATGACCGCATCCGCGCAACGCGCTTTGACGCTTGAGGGTGCTGCGGCTCCCCATGCCGCCGAGCAAGCCGAACTCCATCCGCAGAAGCAACACGCCCATGTGCGTTTCATTAATCTGGGCAAGGTCTATGAAGGTCCGCAAGGGCCGGTGCCGGCGCTTCAGGGCATCGACCTGGATATCCAGCGCGGTGAGGTGTTCGGCATCATCGGCCGCAGCGGCGCAGGTAAGTCGTCGCTGATCCGCACCATCAATCGTCTGGAGAAACCCAGCAGCGGCCGCGTGCTGATCGATCAAGTGGACATCGGCGACTTCAACGAAGACACGCTGGTGGCGCTGCGCCGACGCATCGGCATGATCTTTCAGCATTTCAATCTGATGTCGGCCAAGACTGTGTGGCAGAACGTCGAATTGCCGCTCAAGGTCGCGGGCGTGCCCAAGGCGCAGCGTCAGCGCAAAGTCGCCGAGCTGCTGGCGTTGGTCGGGCTGGAAGGCAAGCACAAGGCCTACCCGGCACAGCTGTCGGGTGGGCAGAAGCAGCGCGTCGGCATTGCCCGGGCATTGGTGCATGATCCGGCGATTCTGCTGTGCGACGAGGCGACTTCGGCACTCGACCCGGAGACCACGCAATCAATTCTCGGCCTGCTGCGTGAGATCAACCGGCGCCTGGGGCTGACGATCATTTTGATCACCCACGAGATGGCGGTGATCCGGGAGATCTGTGACCGGGTGGTGGTGCTGGAAAAAGGTCAGGTTGTCGAGCAAGGCCCGGTCTGGCAGGTGTTCGGCAACCCGCAGCATGAGGTGAGCAAGACGCTGCTGGCGCCGCTGCAACAGGCGCTGCCGGAGGATGTTCAAGCGCGCTTGCAGCCGCACCCTTCCGATCATCACGCCAGCGTTGTGCTGGATCTGCAGTTCACCGGCAGCGACGGCAAGGAGCCTGATCTGTCGGCCTTGTTCAGCGCCTTTGGCGGGCGGGTGAGCCTGCTGCATGGCGGCGTCGAACGCATTCAAGGGCGTGCGCTGGGTCATCTGCTGCTGGCGGTGAGTCATTCGCCACTGTCGGCGGAAGAATTGCTCAATCGCGCCCGCAAACACGCGCAGCAGGCGGAGGTACTGGGTTATGTGGCTTGATCGTCTCTGGCAGGGCGTCATCGATACCTTCCTGATGGTCGGCGTGTCGTCGTTGATCGCGTTGATGCTGGGCATTCCACTGGCGGTGATTCTGGTGACCAGCGGCAAGGGCGGGATCTTTGAAGCGCCCACTGTGAACCGGGTGCTGGGGGCGTTCGTGAATATCTTCCGTTCGGTGCCGTTCTTGATTCTGATGGTCGCGCTGATCCCGTTCACGCGGCTGATCGTCGGCACGACCTACGGCGTGTGGGCGGCGGTGGTGCCGCTGACCATTGCGTCGACGCCGTTCTTCGCGCGCATTGCGGAAGTCAGCTTGCGCGAGGTGGACCACGGTTTGGTCGAAGCCGCACAAGCGATGGGTTGCCGCCGCTGGCACATCGTCTGGCACGTGCTGCTGCCCGAAGCGCTGCCGGGCATCGTTGGGGGATTCACCATCACCCTCGTGACGATGATCAATTCATCGGCCATGGCGGGCGCGATTGGCGCCGGAGGGTTGGGCGACATCGCTTATCGCTACGGTTATCAGCGGTTTGACACCCAAGTGATGCTCACCGTGATCGTGTTGCTGGTGATATTGGTGGCGGTGATCCAGTTGGGCGGGGATCGATTGGCGTTGCGGCTGAACAAGCGCTGATCGAAGGGTGCTTTCCCTGCAGGACGGGCTTTAGCCGGGAAAGCGCCAGGCGTCACACTGCAAAATGGATGGCGCTGCCATCGGCCTCTTCCCGGCTGAAGCCGGTCCCACTAACAGCATGCGTTCATTCAGTGGGACTGGATTTGGCCGATCCCACTATTGGCATGGGTTCATTCAGTAGGACCGGCTTTAGCCGGGAATGCGTCGGGCGTCACACTGCAAAATGGATGGTGCTGCCACGGGCCTTTTCCCGACTGAAGCCGGTCCCACTAACAGCATGCGCTCATTCAGTGGGACTGGATTTGGCCGATCCCACTATTGGCATGGGTGTAGTGGTCAACTAATTCCGGACACCTCGATAGGTTGTTTCAAGGCCATCGTCCGTTCGTAAACGGTCGGTGGCAGATACCCCAGTTT
>NZ_JAUERW010000028.1:0-45212 GCF_041060465.1 Pseudomonas sp. W2Oct36 | reverse complement strand
TGTACGCCATAAGAAAATGCCCCGCATCTTTCGATGCGGGGCATTTTCTTAGATCTGAGGCAGGTTGGCTAGGTTTTCACACAGTCTGTACCGGATACGCGATCCCACTTAATGGGTCATGCCGTGATCATGGTTCATGTCCATCGCGGCGCGGGCCGGGGCGCTTACGTTCAGCACTTCTGTCTCGCCTTTGGCGTTCTTCACGGTCAGGGTCAGCGGGACCTGATCGCCCTCTTTGATCTGGCCGTTCAGGCCCATGAGCATCACGTGGTAGCCATCCGGGTCCAGCGCCACGGTCTTGCCTGCCGGCAGCGGCACGGCGTCGACCGGGCCCATGCGCATGACATCGTTGGTCATGCTCATCTCGTGAATCTGCACGTCTTTGGCCACTGGCGAGGTGACGCTGAGCAGCGTGCTGTCGGTGTCCGCGGTGATGCGCATGAAGGCACCGGATGAAGGCTGCCCGGCCACCGTCGCACGCACCCACGGATCCTCCACCCGCGTCTGGGCAACCGCACTCAGACTGACCCCGGCCAACAGGGCGACCACCAACGTGCGCGAAACCAACGAGCGCGAGACAGCAGCAAACACAGTATTCATCAGCAGACTTCCATGACAGTGAGCAGGTCTTCCGCGCATTGCTTGGCGGAAAGCGAGGGTGACAGCCCCAGGCGCAGGTTGCCCCGGGAGTCGAAAACGAAGCTGGTGGCGGTGTGGGACATGGTGTAGGTGTTGCCCGCCGGGACCTTTTCGTAGAACACGCCGAATTCTTTGGCGACGTGGGCGGTTTCTTCCAGCGTGCCGCGCAGGGCGACGAACGTCGGATCGAACTGTTTGACGTAGGCGTCGAGGACCTGCGGCGTGTCGCGCTCGGGGTCGACGGTGATGAAGATCACCTGCAGCGTCTTGCCGTCCTCGCCCATCATCTTTCTGATCTGCGCAGCACGGGCCAGCGCGGTCGGGCACACCGCCGGGCATTGGGTGAAACCGAAAAATACCATCGGCATCAACCCGCGATAACTCGACAGGGTTTTGACCTCACCGTCGGTGTCGGTCAGCTTGAACGTGCGGCCCATGATCTTGTTGCTCAGATCTTTGCCGTACTTGAAATCCAGCGCAGTGGTCGAACCGTCACAACCGGCCAGCAGGCCCAGCCCCAACAGGCCCATGCCGGTGACCACCTGACGGCGGGTCAGAAACTCATTCATCTGGCGAACTCTCGAAAGCAGCGGCTGGCGCCAACGCCAACCCTTTTTTCGTCCACCTCGCGGCACCGCAGGCGTTATTGGCAGCCGCACTGCAGCGGCGAGGGACGAAGCGAAAAAAACAGGTGCCCGACAGTGTCGCGCAAAACCGGGCCGAATGCGTTACAAGCGGATTTTACCGACACCCCTCGACGGCGCTGCATGCCTTGACGCCCATGGGTTGAGAAACGCTCGCTGCGACAAAACCGCGCACCCGTTCACAAAACAGGGATCAGCGCGCTGGCGAAGCCGCCCGGCCGAACGCACGTGGCCCGGCTGGCCGAAGAAATGTTTGAACCCCTCCCCGCCTGCGCTGCCGAATTTCATCAGCAGGCCGCGCAACGGGCCAGGCAAACAGCCCGCGCAACTCGCGTCGGCGTCAACGGGACGGAGACAGTCATGCGGGACGATGCACAAGGACTTGAATCACTGCTGGCGGATTTCGCCCACCGTGACAATCCCCACGTGCCGGACGCTCCCTTGCGTCACGCCATGCAGCGCTGCCTCGGCAGCGGACTCGATCAACTGCCGTTGCCCGGCAGCGGTCGCACACTCGAGCGCTGGCGCCAGTTGGCAACGGTGGCCGGCATTGATCTGGCGCTGCTCAAACTCTACGAAGGCCATACCGACGCCCTCGCCATTTTGTATGAACTAAGGCCGCAGGAGCTCGGTGCCTCGCCCTTCGAAACGCCAGGCATCTGGGGCGTATGGGCCGCTGAGCCGCCCGACGCCAGGGTCGGCGTCAGTCAACGCCACGGCGACAAGGTTCGCCTGAACGGCCGCAAGGCCTGGTGCTCCGGCGCACAGCAACTGGATTACGCCCTGCTCACCGCCTGGGCCAGCGATGACGCGCCGCAACTGGTCGCCGTGGATCTGAAGCAGCCGGGCGTACGTTTCAGCAGCGAGACCTGGCAGGCCGTGGGCATGGCGGGCACCGCCAGCGGCGACGTGCACTTCGATGGCGCTGTCGGCATTTGCGTGGGCAACAGCGGGGACTATTTAACCCGGCCTGGGTTCTGGCAAGGCGGCGCCGGCATCGCTGCCGCCTGGTACGGCGCGGCAGCGGCGCTGGCGAAAAGCTTGCGCGCGCACCGACATCACGGACGGCCGGAACCCCACGCCGACGCTCATCTGGGCAGCGCGGATGCCGCGCTGTGCGGCGCGGCGGCTGCCTTGCGCGAGTGCGCCTCATGGATCGACGCGCATCCCCGGGACGACGCGAGCCTGCCGGTCCAGCGCTTACGTGCACAGGTCGAAATGGCGGTTGAGCAGGTGTGCCGGCATGTCGGCCGGGCGCTGGGCGCGACGCCTTTCTGCCGTGATCCGCACTTTGCGCGGCTGGCTGCCGACCTGCAGGTGTTTATCCGACAAAGCCATGCTGAGCGCGACCTGGCGCATCTGGGCCAGCGAATCGCTACGGGCGAAACCGAGGATTGGTCACTATGAACGAAGCGCAGCCTTTCGGCGTCACCGGCACCCCGTTGAGCGCCTGGCAGAACAGCGTGGCGTTGCGCAGTGTGCGCCCGATCACCCTGGAAGAACTGATTCCACCTGGCGCGCGCCTGATCGTGCTCGCGCCGCATCCCGACGACGAAGTACTGACCTGCGGCGGCGTGCTCGCGGCGATGGCCCAACGGCAGCACGATGTGCAACTGGTGGCTGTCACCGACGGCGAAGGCAGTCATCCGCACTCTCCGCTGTGGCCGGTACAGCGCCTGCGAACCGAGCGGCGCCGGGAAAGCGAACAGGCCGTCGCGCACCTAGGCCTCGACGTGTCGAGGCTGTCCTGGCAACGGCTCGGCATGGGCGATGGTCAAGTTGCCGGGCATGCCGAGTCGTTGATTGCCCTGCTCAGCGAAGACCTGCGTCCCTCGGATGTGTTGTTGACCACCTGGCGCCACGACGGCCACTGCGACCACGAAGCCGTCGGCCATTGCGCGGCCCAGGCGGTGGCCAACAGTGGCGCGACGCTGGTGGAGATGCCGGTGTGGGCCTGGCATTGGGCTGAACCGAACGACCCGCGCATCCCTTGGGAACAGGCCCGTAAATTCTGGCTCAGCGAGGAGCAACTGCGGCGCAAGCGCGAGGCCATCGGGGCGCATTTGAGCCAGCTGGAAAACGACCCGAGCACCGGCGCTCCTCCGGTGTTGACCCCTCAGACGCTTGAGCGTCTGCTGCAACCCTTCGAACTGGTGTTTCTGTGAGCATGACAGGTGAGTATTTTGAGACATTGTTCGCCAACAGCGACGACCCCTGGGCCTTCCGTACGCGCTGGTACGAACACCGCAAACGCGACCTGACCCTCGCCGCTCTGCCGCGCCAGCGCTATGGGCGCATCTTCGAGCCGGGATGCGCCAATGGCGAACTGAGCCTGCGCCTGGCCGAACGCTGCGACGCGCTGCTGTGCATGGACCTCAGCCCCCGGGCCGTCACTCTGGCCCGAGACCGCTTGAGCGAACATGCCCATGTTCAGGTGCTGGAAGGCTGTTTGCCCCAGGACTGGCCGGCGGGAGAATTCGATCTGGTGGTGATCAGCGAATGGGCCTATTACCTGACGCCGGATGCCTTCGGCGAGATCATCGAGCGCATTCGCGAAAGCCTGACGCCGGAGGGTGCGGTGCTGGCATGCCACTGGCTGCACCCCATCGAAGGCTGCCCGATGGAGGGCCGCGAGGTGCACCAGGTCCTGGCGCGGCACCTGGCCATGGAACGCACGCTGCATCACGCCGAGCGGGATTTCCTGCTGGAAATGTGGAGCAAGGACTCAGGCGGGATCGACCTCAACGAGGCCGTTCGCTGATCGCTGATCGCTGGATTAGACGAGCCGCGGGCCGATGAAGGCTTGCGCGCCTGACTCGCCCAACAGTCCGTTGACGAATAGCCGGGCCTGGCGGGTCAACTGATCGATGTGGCGATCGCGCTGTTTCTCCGCATCGGTCATGGCGCGCTTGCCGTGCTGCTTCAACAGATAGCTGTGGATCTGCCGCACTTCCAGCGAGTTGTAGATCGGCGCAATGTCCAGCACGGCCAACAAGCCCTCGGTCTGCCGCTCACGGGTGTTCATCACCACCTGCGGCCCGCGCGCACCCAACACCTGAAAACCCAGCGCCTCGAACACCGCAACTTTGGAGACGAAGCACGCCAGCTCCGCATGGGGATAGCGTTCGGTCATCTTTGTCAGCATGGCCCGCGCCACGCCCTGACGACGGCGTGCCGTTTGCACCGCCATGTACGCCACGGCGCACGCCTGCGGGTCCTGTTGAACCGGCAAATAGAGCAAAAAGCCGATGACGATCGACGGATCCTCGGCGTCCAGCGCCACGATCAATTCCACCGCAATCCCCCGCGAGCCATCCATCGCCTGCACGTACTGATGCACTTCATGGCCGACGCCGTATTGGTACAGCGGGTACAACGGATTGCTCGGGGCGATCGCCACCATGCTGAGGTCGGTGACGTAGTCGATCACCATTTGCATGATCTGGCTTTTGATCGATTCCGGGGGCGTGGCATCGAGACGCATGGCGGTAAACGTGGGGCTGGGCATTGTGATCCTGAATACGGTCTGGGACGGTAGCGTGCTGAGTGGTGACGTTCAGAGCGCTGCATCATACCCGGCCCACCTCGCAAATCCCTCCTTTTCTGCCCTCCGACGCTTCGTTGTAAAGGCCCGCAACCAGAGCGCGACCACGACCCAAAAGCGGTTAAAGCGCACGCTTACAACTGCATCTCCGCCAAGGCCCGGCGAAGCGGCTCATCAGAAATCTGGATGGGGCCGTGAAAGGGAATGTCCATGTCCAGGACCAGGTAGACCGACGCGGCAATCAGCAGTGCTGATACGGTGAACATGCCAATGACCATCGGATTGCGCGGCGCCCGGTAGCCGAAGGTGGCGAAAATCAGCGTCATCCACGCGATCAGCATGCCGATCAGCGGGCCGGGTATCGCCCCTTCGGACTGCTCGACGATTCGCCAGCGCTGTTCGATCAGGCCGTGGTACTGCTGGCGAATGTCCAGCATCAAGGTTTCATGGAAGCGATCCGCCGGGCGCACCCCGGCGAGGGATTTGCCAATGTCGTCCAGGTACTGCGCGGCCTGGCTTTTGCGATGCTGCAGCGCTTCATCACCGCGATACGGATTGGCAATGGCCCGCTCAAGGTACGTCACCAGCAGCCCGCGTGTCTGTTGCGCGGACTCGCCGTAAGTGCGCAGCGTTCGGTCGAAGATGATCAGATCAGTGGCGTAGGCATGAAAGCTCGCGTCGATGGATTCATAGGTATTCTTGGCTGAATTGATCATCAGCCCGAACACGAGCGAGGTCATCACCACGAAGATGTTGGCCACCAGGCGGATGACCGTGTTGGTGTCCTCGTCTCGATGACGGCTCGAAAGCCTTGGATACCAGTGCATCATCAGCAACGATGCCGCCAGCAGGCAGGCGAAGGTAGCGGCTGCGATCCACACCGACTGCATTAACGCACCCCGCCGCTACTGCGCAGCCCAGTGGGAAAGTTTGCGCTGGACGTCATCGGCGCCTCCCTGGCACTCGCTGGCGGAGAGACTTGGCGCACCGCGTTCCAGCGTGGTCACCGGCCTTCCTGGAGGCGAATAAATAGTGATGCGCTGCGCACCCGCCGGCTGAAATTCAATACGGGTGCCGTCTTCCAGATACAACGCCTCGTCGGCATATTTTCCGTCCATCGCCCGGTAATAAGGCGGAGCGCTCAGGCAGGTGCGCAGGTCGCCGTCCTCGAAAATTTCCACGTAAAAAGTGCCGCCGGCGTGGGGACCGGCCCAAAGGCCGGTGAGTTTGTGTGGCGGTGAAGATGCGCTGACTGAGGTGTAATCGACCAATGACGCACCGGTCGTGGCCTGGGTCGTGCACCCGGATACACACACAAAAACCGCCGCTGTGATCAGCAGCGTCGTGGCTCGCGTCCTGCTTAACCGATTGTGCATAGAAAACTTACACTTCCAGCGCGTTATGAGAGCGCAGACCAGAGGGAATCGATGGACTCCGTCTCATGCGCCTGCCGTAAGTTGAATGGCCTGTTGACGACTCTAGTCTGCGCCCACACCCCCCCGCAACTTTGAGCGATGGGATGCACCACAGCGGGCATTACCTTGCCGCCCCTGTAGCGCCATCTCGCCGGTCCTTTCAGCCCCTCTTCAGGCCCCGAACTCGCGTAAGGCCGGGCCGATTGCCCTCTGAATGCTTTTCCCCCGGGATCAGTTCGTGAACACGGCCTATGCTTGGAAAGAGCGTGTGGTCAGTGATGCCGAAAAAATTCATCCAACCGGCTGATCGGGGAGTTGAACCCCCTATGAGGCGCACAGTCCATGCACTACATCCCAAGGGGGAACATCGATGAATGACTTATCTAAAGCTTCAGGGCTGAGGCGTTTCACTTCCATCATTGCAGGCATCTTTGCCTTGTTTCTGCTGGTAGGCGGTATCTGGCTGCTCACATTGGGCGGCTCTTTTTATTATCTGTTCCTGGGCGTCGCGCTGCTGGTGTTCGCCGTCCTGTTGTGGCGACGTTCCGCGGCATCGCTCTGGCTGTATGGCGCGCTGATGCTGATCACCGTGGTCTGGGGTCTGTGGGAAGCAGGCACGGACTTCTGGGCGCTGGTGCCGCGATTCGACATCCTCGGGGTGTTGGGTCTGTGGCTGCTCATTCCGGCGGTGACCCGGGATATTCCGGAGCGCATCAAGCCCGGCAAAACCTTTTTATCCGCGACATTGGCGCTGGCCATCGTGGTGATGGTGTATGCCATCTTCAACGACCCGCAGGAAATCAACGGCAGCATGGCCACCGCGCAACCCGCGCAGCATGAGCCTGTCGAGGGCATCGCCAATGGCGACTGGCCTGCTTATGGGCGCACCCAGTCGGGCACGCGCTATTCCCCGCTGACCCAGATCAACGAAGGCAACGTCAAAGACCTGCAGGTGGCGTGGACCTTCAACAGCGGCGAATCGAAAACCGCGAGTGACTCCGGCGAGACCACCAACGAGCTGACGCCGATCAAAGTCGGCGACAACATGTACATCTGCACCACCCACCAGATTCTGGTGGCGCTGGACCCGGCGACCGGCAAAGAGAAGTGGAGATTCGATCCCAAGCTCAAATCCGACCCGTCCTTCCAGCACTTGACCTGCCGTGGCGTCGCCTACTTCGATCAGGCTGACACCACGCAGTTTGCGAAAAGCCTGGAAGGCACGCAGCCGGTCGCCACCAGTTGCCCGCGCAAGGTATTCCTGCCGGTCAACGACGGTCGTCTGTTCGCCATCAACGCTGACACCGGCGCACCGTGTGCCGACTTCGCCAAAAACGGCGAGCTCGATCTGCTGCACTTGCAGCCCTACCCGTATCCGGGCGGCCTCGAACCCACCTCCCCGCCCGTGGTGACCGGCACCACCGTGATCATCGGCGGTTCGGTGACCGATAACCTGTCGGTGCACGAGCCTTCCGGCGCGATCCGTGGCTACGACGTCAACACCGGCGCGCTGAAGTGGATCTTCGACACCGGTGCCGAAGACCCGAACGCGATTCCGGGTGACGGCAAGACCCTGGTCAACAACTCGCCGAACGCCTGGGCACCGCTGGCGTACGACGCGAAAACCGACTTGGTCTACGTGCCAACCGGCAATCCGACGCCCGACATCTGGGGCGGCAACCGCACCCCGGTGATGGAGCGTTATGCCAGCTCGATCGTCGCCATGAACGGCTCCACCGGCAAACTGGTGTGGAGCTTTCAGACCACCCACCACGACCTGTGGGACATGGACGTACCAGCTCAGCCAACCCTGGCTGACGTGAAAACCGGCAGCGGCGAAGCTGTCCCTGCGGTGTACGTGCCGACCAAGGCAGGCAACCTGTTCGTGCTCGACCGTCGCGACGGCAAGCCAATCGTGCCGGTCCATGAAATGCCGGTGCCTGCGGGTGAAGCGGCGCCAGGCGATCGGGTCAGCCCGACCCAGCCGCGCTCGAACCTGAACCTGACGTCGATTCAAACCCTGTCCGACAAGGAGATGTGGGGCGCGACCATGTTCGACCAACTGGTCTGCCGTGTGATCTTCAAGCAGCTGTCGTACAACGGCCAATACACGCCGCCGTCCGAGCAAGGCACGCTGGTGTTCCCGGGCAACCTGGGCGTTTTCGAATGGGGTGGCATCTCGGTCAACGCCGACCGTCAGGTTGCGCTGATGAACCCGATGGCGCTGCCGTTCGTGTCCAAGCTGATCCCCCGAGGCCCGAACAACCCGTTGTGGCCTAAAGAAGGTGCCACCGGCAGCGGTACCGAAATGGGCATTCAGCCTCAGTACGGCGTGCCTTATGGCGTCGAAATCAACGCCTTCCTGTCGCCCTTGGGCCTGCCATGTAAAGAGCCGGCTTGGGGTTATGTGGCGGGTGTCGACATGAAGACCCACGACGTGGTGTGGCGCAAGCGTATCGGCACCATCCGCGACAGCCTGAAAGGCATTCAACTGCCACCGCTGAAAATCGGTGTGCCGATGCTCGGTGGTCCCATCTCCACGGCCGGCAACCTGATGTTCATCGCCGGCACCCAGGACAACTACCTGCGTGCCTTCAACGTCACCAACGGCGATCTGCTCTGGGAAGCGCGGTTGCCGGCTGGCGGTCAAGCCACACCAATGACCTACGAGAGCAATGGCAAGCAGTACATCGTGATCATGGCCGGCGGGCATGGCTCGTTCGGTACCAAAATGGGCGATTCCCTGATTGCCTACGCTCTGCCGTCGAAGTAATCGGCGGATGAGCGACAACAAAAAGCCCGAGTGATCGGGCTTTTTGTTGTGTGCGGTTTCAGTACAGCAACCGCCAGTGAAGGTCGGACGCCGACCGCTCACTCAGTCTCGATAACACCCGTCATCGCCGTAAAGCGACTCTGCGGGTTCTTGAGCTTGTCGAGCACCTCATCGGGTGTGGACTCACGGAACACCACCATGTGCCCCACCTCCTCGCCGCCTTCGGTGACCCGCTCGATGTCGTTGATCATCCAGGTTTTCAGCTCTTCCACGCTGATGCCCAACTGCTCGGCGACCTGACCGTGGAAGCGCTCTGCGTCATATTGATTGAATTCGTCGTTGTTCATGGCCTTGGCCTCCTTTAGCGGGTGTAAGTCTGAGGCCGCAGGAGGCCGGCACAGTTCAGTCGGTTATGACCCACGGCGTCCAGCGCCAGGATCAATCACTTTTTTATCGCGCCCGTGGCCCGGCCATCCAGGGGCTGTATTCGAACGCTACCGCGCCTCTGGACACGCCGGTTTCATCCACGGAGAAACCGGGCATCTGCGCGATGTCGAGATGTTTGCACTGCTCGGTGAGTCGGCTTTGCAAGACGTTGTCGTAGGTGAAGGCCTCCGGGCGTTCGCGGTGGCGTTCGAGGTTGACGACGCATTCCTTGACCTTGCCCTGCTTGTTCGCCAGATACTCGAAAGTGACCACGCCGATGCTGCCGTGCGGTGATTTCATCAGTGTCCGCTCGGCGAAATACCGCCCCTGCGCGTATTGCTGATAACGGGGCTCCATGGACAAGCGCTGGATATCGCTCATTGGCACGTAGATCAAGGGGGCGACGACTTCCACGTTGCCGTCCTTGTTGAACCGGTCCCCGGGTACGATCGGGAACACCGCGCTCCAGCACACCTTTTTTGAAAGATCGGCCACCGGTGCATTTGCCGTGGCAATGCCTGTGGCCTGGGTTTCACAGCTGAATACCTCATTGTTGCGATTGATCTTGATGCGCAAGCGGACCTCACCCGTCAGGCCTTCGCTGTTGGCCTCAAGCGCTCTGTTTCCGAGAATGGACTGGAAACGGCTGACGAAGGTCTTGAATTGCTGCTTTTTGATTTCTTCCGGGCTCGGGACGGCTGGAGCGGAGGCGATGGCAGGAGACGCCACCTGACGGGACTGACAGGCCATCAGGGCACAGGCGATGCCTGCGATCGCGGTCAATCGGAGCCATGGGGCAACCGGGCGCAGCGATGACAAGCGGGAATAGGGACGGAGGAGCAACATTGATCATCCTTGAACGACAGAAAATAAAGCGCGCGAAGATACCGCTGCCCGGCGGAGTACGTCTACGGCACTCGGCAAAACTGGCGGCGTTTGAACCGGCCCCTTCCCGGCTAAAGCCGGTCCCACTAAAAGCAACGCGCTTGGCCCGTAGGACCGGCTTCAGCCGGGAAAGCGTCGTGCGTCACGCTACAAAATGAAGGTGTTCATGCCGGCCTATTCCCGGCTAAAGCCAGTCCCACAAAAAGCAATGCGCTCGGCCCGTAGGACCGGCTTCAGCCGGCAAAGCGTCGTGCTTCACGCTACAGAAATGAGGGCGTTCACACTGGCCCCTTCCCGGCTAGAGCCGGTCCCACGAACAGCAGTGCAGTCCCACTGGCACACCGCGTACTCATAGTGGGACCGGCTTCAGCCGGGAAGGCGTCATGGGTCACGCCACACCAATCCGAACCTTCACACCGCAAATCGGCAACTGACAAACCGATCTCCGCCTTCAGCCACCGGCATGCGACAATCACGCACCGAACAGCGTCGGCCTTTTCACGGTCTGACGTTGAGACACTTGCGCGGATGAACCCGATGATCAATGCCCTCGTCTTTTTCGCAACCGTGATCGGCATGGAGGGCTTCGCCGTGTTTGCGCACAAGTACATCATGCACGGTTGGGGCTGGGGCTGGCATAAGTCGCACCACGAGCCGAGAACCGGCTGGTTCGAGAAGAACGATCTGTATGCCGTGGTGTTCGCCGGGTTCGCCATCGTGCTGATCGCGCTGGGCACTGCGGGGGCGCATCCGCTGGAGTGGATCGGCGCAGGGATGACCGCTTACGGCTTTCTGTATTTCGTCGCCCACGACGGCCTGGTGCACAAGCGCTGGCCGTTCAAGTACGTGCCGCGCAATGGCTACCTCAAACGCCTGTATCAGGCGCATCTGATGCACCACGCGGTGTCGGGCAAGGAGCGCTGCGTGTCGTTCGGCTTTCTCTACGCGCCGAGCGTTACTCGGTTACGCGCTCAGCTCCGACGCTTGCATGACGGCCCGTTGCACAAATCCGACCCGGACGTTGCCAAAGGTTCGCAGGCCGCGCCGGCCACTGCCGACCACGAGTCACGCTAGCCTTCCACGCCCCCACCAACACCAGTCGCAGCTTGTCCAGCTTGCTGGTCGAGACCCGCGCATCCCACGCCCGCGCGCCGCGCTCCCTGACCTTCACCCCGATCTCGCGGTAGACGCACCCCGCCGTCGCCACTGCCCAGGCCGATCGCCATGGCAGTGCGGTCAAGCCGGCATTGGCACTCTCGTAGTACGGCTCGGCCATGTCCACCAGCCGCTTTGCCAATACGGCTACCGCTGGACGGTATTCCGGAGATGCAAGGCGATCGTGGGGAATGCCCAACTCATCCAGCCATTCCCCCGGCAGGTAGCAACGTCCTACCGAGGCGTCTTCGACGATGTCCCGGGCGATGTTGGTCAGCTGAAACGCCAGCCCCAAATCACAGGCGCGGTCGAGGGTCGCCTCGTCGCTGACGCCCATGATCTGCGCCATCATCAGGCCGACAACGCCGGCCACGTGATAGCAGTACTCCAGCGTGTCGTCGACGCGCCGGTATTCGCGCTGGCTGACGTCCATCGCGAAGCCATCCAGATGCTGCAGGGCGTAGCGCTGCTCGATGCCATGGCGCAGCACAACTTCCCGGAACGCTTCGAACGCCGGACTGTGGGTCGGCGTGCCCGCGTACACAGCGTGGGTCTGTGCGATCAGCCGTTGCAGTCGCTCGGTGACTTCCTGCTGACTGACCACCGTCGCCGAGTGCCCCGCTTCCTGGCCGTCAATGACGTCGTCGCAGTGCCGACACCACGCATAGAGCATCACCGCGCTGCGACGGGTCACGGGATCGAAGAGTCGCGACGCGGCGGCGAAGCTTTTCGAGCCGACTTCAATGCTCTGGGTGGCGTGGTCGAGCAGCGCCTGATCGGCGACGCTCATGAGTGCAGGTCCTCCAGCATCAGCCCGGCCGTGGCCTTGGCGGAACCGATGACACCCGGCACACCGGCGCCCGGGTGCGTGCCGGCGCCGACCAGGTACAGATTGCTCAGGCTTGCGTCGCGGTTGTGGGGGCGGAACCAGGCGCTTTGTCGCAGGATCGGCTCAAGGGAAAACGCCGAACCGAGGTGCGCGTTGAGTTCGCCCTTGAAATCCTGGGGCGTGAAGATGCGGCTGGTGACCAGATCCTCGCGCAGGCCCGGCATGTAGTACTTCTCCAGGTACGCGAAGATGCGGTCGCGGTAGCGCGGCCCTTCCACTTCCCAGTCGATATCGGCGTTGCCCAGGTGCGGCACCGGTGACAGCACGTAATGGCTCGAACACCCCGGCGGCGCCAGGCTCGGGTCGGTGATGCACGGCGCGTGCAGGTACAGCGAGAAATCCTCGGCCAGCGCCGCGCCCTTGAAAATCTCCTGAATCAGCGCCTTGTAGCGCGGGCCGAAACACACGGTGTGGTGCTGCAACTGTGGCTGCGGACGCTTGAGCCCGAAATGGATGACAAACAGTGAGTTGCTGAAGCGCTTGCCCTTCAGCCGTGCGCCTTCCTTGACCCCGCGCGGGTGGCCGCCGAGCAGTTCGGCGTAGGTGTGCATCACGTCGGCGTTGGAGGCCACGCAATCGGCGCTGATCTGCCGGCCGTCCTTGAGGCGCACGCCGGTCACTCTCTGGCCACTGGTGTCAATGCTGGCGACATCGGCGTTGAGCTCGAAACGCCCGCCGATGTCTTCGAACAGCTTGACCATGCCCTGCACCAGCGCGCCGGTCCCGCCCTTGGGAAACCACACGCCCCACTGGCGTTCGAGGGCATGAATCAGCGTGTAAATGGAGGACGTTGCAAACGGATTGCCCCCCACCAGCAGCGAGTGAAACGAAAACGCCTGACGCAGTTTGTCGTCTTCGATGAACTCCGACACCATGGAATACACGCTGCGCCATGCCTGCAACTTCGCCAGCTGCGGCCCGGCCTGAACCATGTCGCGGAACGACAGGAACGGCACGGCGCCGAGCTTCAGATAGCCTTCCTGAAACACCGCTTTGGAATACGCCAGAAAGCGCTGATAACCGGCGACGTCCTTGGGGTTCAGTGCCGCGATCTGGGTGTCGAGGGACTGCTGATCGTTGGCGTAATCGAACTTCGTGCCGTCTTCCCAGCACAGGCGATAGAACGGCGACACCGGCAGCAACTCGACGTAATCCTTGATGGATTTGCCGGCGGCGGTGAACAGCTCTTCGATGGCCGTCGGGTCGGTGATCACCGTCGGCCCCGCGTCGAAGGTAAAACCCTGATCTTCGTAGACGTAGGCGCGGCCACCGGGCTTGTCGCGTTTTTCCAGCAGCGTCGTCTGCACGCCCGCTGCCTGAAGCCGGATGGCCAACGCCAGGCCGCCGAAACCGGCACCAATCACAATTGCGGTTTTTGCTTGGGTCATTTCAATTCTCGTTGTGCTGAGGCGGGTGATGCCTGGCCTGGTAGTGCTTGGGCAGGTAACGAACAGCGGCCTTGACCGCCTCGTCGATCGGTACGGGCGGTTTGCCGGTGAGCACGCGCAGCTTGTCGACCAGGCTACTGCGCCCTGCGTAGAAACGGCTGATCAGCCCTTCGGACAGTCCGTAAAACCGCTGCATCACCTGCCAGCGATTGGACGGACGTCCGGCCAGGAACAGCATGCGATTAAGCAGCCGATAGAAACCCTGGGAGTGCCACGCGTGCCGCGCGATAGCGCGAATGCCGGCGTCCAGCGACTCGGCATCCAGCCTGGACTGAACGGCGATCCACTCCGCCAGCCGCACGGCATGGGGCAGCGAATAGCCGGTGGTGCAATGAAACAGCCCGGCCCGCAAACCGGATCGTGGCTGGCCCGCCGCTTCGCGCCAGAACCCGGCGAAATCCCCGGCCAGGGTGATCGGCAACACGCCCTGCTCTTCGCGCAGGCACTCGGCAATCTCCCAGCCCTGGGCGGCGGCGTAGTCGGCGATGTGCTGACGAAGCTGGTCAGATGAAAACGAATGCTGGTCGACGTAATGGGTGTCCTCGATCAGCAACGTGTCGGCTGAAAAAGGCAGCACGTAAATGAAGCGGTAGCCCTCCCCCTGCGCGACGCGGGCATCCATGATGATCGGCGCGGTCAGGCCATGGGGCGCCTTCAAACGCAGCAACTGACCCAGAAACGCCTGCTGCCCCAGCACCATGTGCGCCGTGGCCTGCACGCCACGGCCATCGATCACCGCGCGGGCGTGAAGCCGCTCGCCGCCTTCCAGCACCACGGCGTTGGGAGTGAGGTCGGTGATGCGTCGGCCGGTCAGGAGCGCATCGCCCAAAGCGGGCTCGATGACCTCGGCAAAGCGTTCCGACGTGATGCTGGCATAGCCACTGTTCAACCGTCGCGAGCGTTGCGGGAAGTGCACGTCATAGGTGGCCCAGCGCTGCACCACCAAGGGCTGCAGCCATTGATGCTGCTCGGCCGTGAGGTCGCCTTCGTGGTAGGACCAGGTGTGATTGCCGCCCAGGTGCGTCTGCTCTTCGATGCACAGCACCCGCAGCTCCGGCCGCAGCTGTTTGAGGCGCCAGGCGATCAGCCCGTTGGCCAAGCCGCCGCCGGCAAGAATCAAATCGTACGTCATGGCATCAACCCCGCCAGCACTGGCTCACCCGTGCGCACCACGGCTTCGACAATGTCGGCGGCACGGGAGGTGCCGCCAGCGTTCGCCAGTTCGGTCGCCAGGCGCTCAAAAGGCTCTGCGGACAGCCCGCGCAGTTGCGTAAGGCGCTCGCGAATCTGCCCTGCCCCGGCGCCGCGACGCAGTTGCAGGCCAATCCCGGCGTGGGTAACGCGCGAAGCAACGCCCGGCTGATCAAACGCGATGGGCATCACCAGCATCGGCGTGCGCGCCACGATAGCGTCCATCACGGTGTTCAAGCCGCCGTGGGTCACCACCGCATCGGCGTGTTGCAGCGCCCATTGTTGCGGTGCGAAATCGGTCACCCAGGTCGCGCCGGTCTTGATCAGCCGCTGCTCTTGCCGGGCATCGAGCCCGCCACAATGGGCTACCAGCAACTGCGCATCCAATTGCCGGCTGGCCGTGGCGATGCGCTTGAACATGTCATAGCGACTGCCCTGCAGCGTGCCGAGGCTGGCGAAGATAAATGGCCGGGCGGGGTCAATCGGCCATTCGCCCGGCTGTTCGGTCTGAGGCGCCCGCAGTGGCCCGACCGCGTGAAAATTGGCCGGTGGATGCTGACGGGGGAAATCGAATCCGGGAAGCGTCTGGCTGATCTGCGCGTACGGCGAGAGGCATTCATGCAGCCCGTCGCGGGGCTCGATGGCCAGACGCCGTGACGCATCACGCAGCACCTTGCTCAACGGACTCATCAGCCAGTCGTACACCTTGCGGCTGCCTTCGAACACATGCTGACTGCGTTCATCGGTGGCGTAGGCAAAGGGCATCACCGGCAGCGGCAACTGCGGCTCGCGGTTGACCGGCAAGGCGCAGGCCACCGAGACATACGGCAAGCCCAGCCCTTCGGCGACCATGCCGCCCGCCGCTTCCATCTGATCGCACAGCAGGGCCTCGATCTGCCGCACCGCCAGTGCAGAGGGCAGCTCGGCACACAGCATGCGCGTGGTGTCGCACAGGTCGCGGATCACCCGGCGCAGGCGCAACGGATTGTTCGAGCAGGCCGCACGGCGCAGCGCTGCTTCAAGACTGCCCGGCGGATGACTGAGGGCACCGAGGGCGTGAAAGCCGATGCGCGGATCGGTCAGCCAGCGGCGGGCATCGGCCTGCTGGAAAAAGGTCACCTGATGACCCCGGTCGATCAGCGTCCCGGCCAAGGCCTGAAACGCCTGAAAGTGGCTGTAGAATGCCGGTGCCACCACCGCAAAATGGGTCATGACAGCAACGACTGCAGGGTGTTGGGCGCCACTAGGCGAGCACTGCGCAACGCGCGCAGGTCCTCTGAACCGGTGCAGAAACAGGCGATACGCAGCTGGCGGATAACGATGTCGAAGTGTTCGATGACGGCGGCGGTGGACAGGGTCGCGTTACGCAGCACGCCTGCGGCCTGGCCGACGACATCCGCGCCCAGACGAATCGCCTTGGCCACGTCGATGCCATTGTGGATGCCGCCGGAGGCAATCAGTGGCGTGTCCGGCAAGGCCTGGCGAACCATGGCCAGGCTGACGGCGGTCGGGATGCCCCACTGCGCGAATGCCATGGCGACCTCGCGATCGGCGGGGCTCTGGGCGCGCTCGGCTTCCACCGCAGCCCAACTGGTGCCACCGAGCCCGGCAATGTCCAGCACCTGCACGCCGGCATTCACCAGCGCCAGTGCAACATCGGCAGACAGGCCAGCGCCCACTTCCTTGACCACCACCGGCACGCCGACATCGAGCACCACGCGGTGGATGGCGTCGAGAATGCCCTGCCAGCGCCGGTCGCCACCGACCTGCACCGCTTCCTGCAAGGGGTTCAGATGAATAATCAACGCGTTGGCCTGAAGCATGTCGACCGCACGGCGGGCCATGTCCAGGCCGTCAGGCTCGATCAGCTGCGCGGCGCCGATGTTGCCCAGCAGCGCGATGTCCGGCGCCAGACGCCGCAGTTCGCGGGTCAGACCCTGATCTCCGCCGTTCTGCAAGGCCACCCGCTGCGAGCCGACGCCCATGGCGATGCCCAGTTCCTGAGCGGCTTCGGCCAGATGACGGTTGATCGCGGTGGCCCGCTCGGCCCCGCCGGTCATGGAGCTGATAAGCAACGGCGCGCGCAATGCGATGCCCAGCAGGGAGCCGCTCACGTCAATGTCGTCCAGATTCAATTCCGGCAGCGCACAGTGTTCGAAGCGGATGTCATCCAATCCGGAAAAGGAGGTACGCACGCTGGCGCGCCTGTCCAGCACGATATCGAGGTGATCGTCTTTGCGACGACCCATATCGCTGTGAGTCATACTCGCTCCATGCAGCTGAATTATTGAACGGGCCCTATGGTCTTCTGCAGATGCAATCTTGTACAAAACCGATTTTCCTGTACAACTTTGCCGTATCTTGAGGCATTTAGAAACAGCAGTCGTTCCGTGATGACCGGTCTCGCACGCCGAACCGCTCCGCGACGAACAGTTTTACCGCTAAAGCATAGGGAAAGACCGATGGCAGGTAACGTCGACACAACAATCAAATCGGGCTTTGCCGGGCGACTGGGAGACGTCCGGGCGGCAATCGAAACGCGCCTCTCCGAGCTGCTGCCCGAATCCGGCAACGAGCGCGATCTGGTGGCGCTGGCCATGCGTGAATCGACGTTGGCGCCGGGCAAGCGGATGCGCCCGGTGCTGTTGGTGCTGGCGGCCGAAGGGCTGGTCGAGGCCAGCCATGAGAACAGTCGCACGATCAGGCGACAGGCCGTGGACCTGGGCTGCGCCGTCGAGATGATTCACGCCGCATCCCTGGTGCTCGACGACATGCCGTGCATGGACAACGCGTCGCTGCGACGCGGCCAGCCCACGGTTCACCTGAAGTTCGGTGAAGACGTGGCCATTCTGACCGCCATCGCCCTGCTCAGCCGCGCCTTCGGCGTCGTCGCCAGCATCAGCGATCTGGCCGCCACCATCCGCACTGAACTGGTCGACGTGCTGGCCAATACGGTAGGCATGCAAGGCTTGGTGCGCGGGCAGTTTCAGGATTTGCGCGACGGTCAGCGCAGCCGTGACGCGGACGAGATCGCGTTGACCAACAACCTGAAAACCGGCGTGTTGTTCGGCGCGATCATGGACATGGTCTGGCTCATCAGCGGCGCGCGGGACGATCAGCGGCCGCTGTTGCAGAACTTCGCCATGGAGCTGGGCCAGGCGTTCCAGATGTACGACGATTTGCGCGACCGCTGCGCCGACAGCGACAAGGATCAAGGCAAGGACGACGGCAAATCGACCTTCGTTTCGCTGTACGGCGAGGACAAGGTCAAGCGGCAACTGGCGCTGCACTTGTCCAGCGCCGAGCAGGCGCTGCGCGAGGTTTACGGCGATGCGTCGACCATCGCCGGCTACCTGCGGCTGATCTTCGAGAAGGCTGGGCTCAACGGCTAGCCGACTGCGAACCCAGCTTGGCAATGGCTTGCTTGAGTTGTTCGCCGTCCGAGAACCGTTCCTGACGGACGACCGCGCCGTTTTTCAGGGTCAGCCACTGCACGGTGTCGCGGTCGCCGTCGTAGGCCGAAGCGACCCGGGCTTCGCGGTCCAGCAGAATGCGGTACTTGGCCGAACGCATGGCAGGCACAGCCACCATCTTTACCAGGGACGGCATCTTCTCGATGTCCGCCACGTACACAACGTGACGCTGCTCCAGGTAACCCTCGGGATTGTCTTCCAGTGCGGCGTTGACCATCTTCGCCGCCGCCATGCTGCGGGCGATCAACAGCACCTGGGCCTGATCGTCCAGGGTATAGGCCTTGTCGAACTGGTCGAGCAGCGTCCATTTGGCGATCGGCTGGGGCGCGTCCTGGGCGAATGCATTGAGACTGAGAAACAGAGCGAGGGCCGCAAATTGCCGCATGGTTTAAATCCCTTCAGCAGGAAAGATTGAATAAAGATAAGCGTCGAGGACAAGGGCTGACACACCAGCGCGAATCACCCTCTCTGAAACCAATAATGGCTCAACACATGACGCGTGCGCCAATTTACCAGCAAGCGGTCCGCCCGGTTCGCCTGTTATGGGTTTTGCAGGTGATTTCCCGGCTGAAGCCGGTTCCACTAATCGACCGCGTACCCCCAGTGGGATTGGCAAACCTTGACTGTGGGACTGGCTTTAGCCGGGAAGGCGTTGGCGGTCACGCTGCAATAGTAATGGTGCTCACACTGGCCCCTTCCCGGCTGAAGCCGGTCCCACTAAAAACCAGTCAGTCTCTGGGCCTAAGCGCCGCCACTGCTTCGATCTCGATCAGCATGCCGTCCAGCGCCAGGCGTGGGACGGGGATGAGTGTGCACACCGGCTTCATGTTGTCCGCCCATGCGAGATCCGCCTGCTCGACCCACAAGCGCAACCGGTCTTCGGAGTGATCAACCATCAGGAGCGTCAGTTTGAAGATATGCCGAAGGTCGGCCCCACGCGATTGCAGGGCGATGCGGACGTTAGCTATGGCGTGGGCCGCCTGATCGGCAAAATCCGGGGACAGCTGGCCTTGAGCGTCCTCCCCGCCCTGGCCGGCGACGAACAGCCACTCGGCGCCCGGGCCAACGACGGCAAGGTGGGAATAGGCGTTGGGGGCGGGATCGTACAAGCCTTCCGGGTTGTACAAGGTGAACGGAGCAGCAGCGGGGGTTGGCGTCATGGCAGTGATCCTGAACATAAGGGCCCCCAGTCTCGAACCTCCACCTAAGTAGAGGTCAAGTGGGCCTCAACGTCCGAATCGAATCCTGAGCCGGTATCAATTCTCCAGCGCATACCGCCGGCAATGCTCGAGATAGCCCTGCTCATGGCTCCCCACCAGATGCACGACGTTGCTCCACAGCCACGATGGCGCATCCAGGGTGTGCGAACGGTTGAGTTGCAGTTCTCGCATCCACGACGAGCGCGTGGAGAGGTCCATCTGCCGGGCGTGGGCCAGTCCGACGACGCGGGCCAGATAACCGGCGGCTTTCATGGCTTCGCGTTCGCTCAGCTGATCGAGTTCAAGCTTCATGTCCTGGGGCAGCAGCTCGCGGACGAAGAAGCCATGATCCAGCATGCGCGTCGCGATCATCCGGTTGCCGAGCCCCGGCGAAAGATGCCGGGCCCCTTCCACCACGCGCTTGCCGTTGTCCCGGGGCATGCCCGCGCGCGGAGTGCGCGGCGCGGCGGCAGCGACCGCTTCCTTGACGTCGAGCAGGCAATATTCCTGATCCTCATCGTCGCCCACGCTCAGCAGGACCGCATAACGCAGCAGGCCCAGGGAGCTGCAACCCTTGACCCAGTAGGCACAATCGAGCATCTCGACGCGGTCATCCTTGGATCGGCCTTTCAACGAGGTGACCAGCGCATGAATCTCCGGCGTCGAGCACAGGTCTTTCAGGCCATGACGCTCATCCCGGGACAACGACCAGAAATGCTTGCCCAGCGGAATGGTCGGCCGGGTGTCTTCGATGCGCTCTTGAGCCAGGTGCTTCCAGGTCCTCTGAACCGCGCTGCGCATCCCCGCCTTGACCTGTGCCGGACGTGCGGGCTCCTCGTCGGCGCCGTCTTCGAACGCCAGCTCATAACCCTGCATCATCTCTTCGAGCATTCTGGCGGTGGCGACGCCGGGCAGATCGGAACCCCGGGCAGCGGTGGCCAGTGAAAGCGCCAGCCGCACCAGATCGTGGGCCGGGTTGCCGATCACGGTCTGATCCAGGTCGCGGATGTGGATGTCGATGCGCCCTTTCGAATCGCCGGTCGGGCCGAGGTTACCCGCGTGGCAGTCGCCGCAGATCCACACCGGCGGGCCACTGGGCAAACGTCGGCCAGACTGGCTGTGCAGCCATTCGTAAAACTGCACCGTGCTGCCGCGCACATAGGCGTGGGCAGAACGGGCCATCTTCAGATTACGTAATTCGTTGAGCGGCTTGAGACGTGCGGAGGGTCGAGGCGTTTTCATGAACAATTCTTTGCAGGGAGATGTAGCGTTGACTCGCCCTGAAGAGAAATGTTGCGGAATGTTTCACGATATCGCGACGGCCGACCTGAGTCATCTCTCCAGACCGGCCGCCCTGTGTTACAGCAACGCGCTCAAATCCAGCTTGTCCTGGGGCACCGGCATCGAGAAGTAGTAACCCTGCGCCTGACCCGCGCCCATTTCCCGCAGCAGATCCAGGGTCGCGGCGTCTTCCACTCCCTCCGCCACCACCGTCAGCCCGAGGGATTCGGCCATCCGCACAATGGCGCGAACGATGGCCCGGCTGCGGGAGCTGGTGGTCAGTTCCAGGGTGAACGACTTGTCGATCTTGAGCCCGCTGAAGTGGTACTGATGCACGTAACTGAGGGAGGAGAACCCGGCGCCGAAGTCATCAAGGACCACCGACACGCCGTTGTCCGCCAGGTGTTTCATGGCCTGGCGTGCCAGCTCAGGCTCGGCCACCAGCGCGCCTTCGGTGAGTTCCAGGCAGATACGCGATGCCGCCACGCCATGCTGGTTGAGCAAACCCAGCACTTCGCTGGAAAATTCCGGCCGGGTGATGCTGTAGCTGGAGCAGTTGACGTGCACCGTCGGCCAGTGCGTATGGTCGGGATGGGCAAGGATCGCCACCACTTGCTGCAGCATGTACAGGTCCAGCCGGCCGATCAGGCGCAGGCCTTCCAGCGCCGGCAGAAACTGACCCGGTGCGACGATCCGGCCATCGGCCTGACGCCAGCGAATAAGGGCTTCGAGGGCCAGAATCCGGCCGCTGGCGACATCGATGATTGGCTGGAAGTACGGCACCAGTTCGTCGGTGCGCTTGAGGGCATTGCGCAGCGCGGTCTCCTGCTCCATCTGGTCGGACACCTCGCGGCGCACTTCCTGGTTGAACACGGCGTAGCTGTCGCGCCCGGCATTTTTCACCCGGTACATGGCCGTGTCGGCGTCGCGGAGCAAATCCGCCGGCTCGCTGTGAAACTGCAGGTCAGCGCCGACCACGCCGATGCTGCACGACGAAAACACCGCATGGCCGTCGATGTAGAACGGCACGTCGAACGCCAGCAGAATGCGCTCGGCAATCGCCACGGTGATGTCCGGCGGCGCGGCGTAGGCCAGTACGGCGAATTCATCACCGCCCAGCCGGGCGAGCAAATCACTGTCGCGCATGCACTGGCGCAGCCGGTCAGCTGCCTGGATCAGCAGCAAGTCACCTGAATGATGGCCGAGGCTGTCGTTGACCATTTTGAAGCGGTCGAGGTCGATAAACATCACCGCCAGTTCCTCGCCCTTCTCACAGAATTTCTCCCACGCGTCCCTCAGGCGCTGCTGCAAATGGCTGCGGTTGGGCAGGCCGGTCAGCGCGTCGTGGGCGTTTTCGTGTTGCAGCTTGGCGTTGGCGTAGTCCAGCTCCCGGGTGCGGTCCTGAACCCGCGCTTCCAGACGCAGATTGGCGGTATGAATGGCCTCGGCAGCGCTGCGTCGGGACAAGGCCGTGTCGATGTGGCGTGACACGAAGGTCAGCAGCTCCTGATCGCGCAACGAGTAGCTGACATGGGAGGTGTAGCTCTGCACTGCCAGCACGCCACGCACCACGTCGCCGTCGAACAACGGAATGCCCAGCCACGAGCTCGACCGGTTGACCTCGTTCTGCAGGGTGATCTCGCCGATGCTTTCCAGCCATCGCGCCTCGGCACCGTCGATCAGGCACGGCCGGCGCTGGCGGATGACGTATTCGGTAAAGCCCCGCTCGCCACGGCGCGGATCGGGGCGGCGGGTCAGGCGTTCGTCCACGTAGTAGGGAAACGTCACCTCGCCGGTGGCGTCGTCGAACAGCGCGATATAGAAGTTAAGGGCAAACAGCAGTTCGCCAACGATGCCGTGCAGGCTTTTGAACAGGTCGGTCATGTCGCCGGGTTGGCTGGACAGCTCTGTGATCTGGAACAGCGCGCTCTGCAAGTGCTCGGCGCGTTCGCGGTCGGCCACTTCGTTGCGCAGGGCGTCGTTCAGGCGCGACAGCTCGAGGGTCCGGCGGGCGACGGTTTCTTCCAGTTGCGCGCGGTGCAGGATGCGGTCCAAGGCCATCGCGACGTGGCGCGCCACCACCAGAAACAGCTCCTGATCCTCGACGCTGTAGACCCGGGCCACATCGTAGACCTGCATCGCCAGCATGCCGAACACGTCGTCGGAAGCGTTTTTCAGCGGCGCGCCCATCCAGAATTCGGGGCGATGGCCCACGCAGTGAAACCGATCCAGCACGCGTGCCCGCTCGATGGCGGCGGCGTCAACGAACAGCGCCTGCTCGGTGGTCAGCACATAACCGGTCATGGACAGCCGCTCGGGATCGAGAAACTCGTAGGTTTCCGCTTCGAGGGCGTCGAGGTCAGTGATGTCGATGTAATAAGGGTAGGTGATCTTGCCGCTGTGGCTTTCGTAGAGCGCGAGGTAAAAGTTTTCTGCGTCGATCAGGGTCGAGAGCTGCTGGTGCACGCCCTGCAAAAACGCCGAGCGGTCACGGGTGGAGCTGGCCAGGTAAGTGATTTCATAGAGCACCCGCTGGGTGGCCTGGGCCCGGGCCAGCGCATCGGTTTGCAGGCGCAGGCCGAGGCGGCCGGCCAGCTCGGCGAAGTACGGATCGTCGGAGTGCGCCTCCGGCATCAGCAGCCAGCCCAACGCGGACTCGCCATGGCCGGTCACCCAACGCTGCAGATGGTGCTGGCGGCAGTAGCCGTCGAATTCCTCCCGGGGGATCAACGTTGGCCAGTCCGTGGCGGAACAGCCCTGCCCCAGCAGGTGCATTTGCTGGCCGGCACGATAAGCGGCCCAGGTCAAGGTGGGTGCAGTCTGCCGGGCGGCGCGCAGCAAGGCGTCCAACGAACTTTCCCCGGACAACCCGACCGCGGTCAGGGCGTCGTTATCGACGGGCGCAGGCATACAATCGTCGGCAATGGACGTGTACCCGCAGGGGGTCGAAAGTGGGAAATTCATAGGCGCTCCATTGCCAGCGTCGGACTGCGCTATCTTCATGGGGTGTGACAGAAGGTTGCAAGCGGCATATTCGGATTTGCAGTCTATTCGCGACGAAAAAACCGGTTTCCACGACATTTATTGCAATTACCCGCCGCACGGCACGGTAGCGCCCTGCAAATTGAAAGATTTGACCCGGCACCCTGTTGACTCAGTGCGCTTCATACAGCTCGCCAAACAGCCCGGCGGCGACGGTTTCATGTTTCGGCATTGACCTTTGAGCGCCCTCGCCTGTCACTGATTGCTGTTACCTGTCTTTTTGCCTCACTGGAGATGATCACCCAATGATCAAGACTTACAGCTACGCCGCGCAAAAACCCACTGACAAACTGGCCCCGCTGCAGATCGAGCGCCGCGAGCCGGGCGCCGATGACGTGCAGATCGACATCCTGTTCTGCGGCGTCTGCCACTCGGACCTCCACACCGCACGCAACGAATGGAACAACACCCTGTATCCGTCGGTGCCGGGCCACGAGATTGTCGGCAAGGTCACGGCCGTCGGCGCCAACGTCACCCACTTCAAGGTCGGCGACCTCGCCGGCGTCGGCTGCATGGTCGACAGCTGCCAGCACTGCGCGTCCTGCGCGGAAGGCGAAGAGCAATACTGCGAGAACGGCTTCACCGGCACATACAACGGCCCGGTGTTTGGCGGCGAGAACACCTTTGGCGGTTACTCCGACAAGATCGTGGTGAAAGAGAAGTTCGTCCTGAAGATTTCCCACAGCGACAATCTGGCCGCCGTCGCCCCGCTGCTCTGCGCCGGGATCACCACTTACTCGCCGCTGCACCACTGGAAAGTCGGCCCGGGCAAGAAGGTCGGCGTCGTCGGGCTGGGCGGTCTCGGTCACATGGCGGTGAAGATCGCCCATGCCATGGGCGCTCACGTGGTGCTGTTCACCACGTCGCCGAACAAGCGCGAAGACGGCCTGCGCCTGGGCGCCGATGAAGTCATCGTGTCGAAAAACGCCGATGAAATGGCGACCCAGGCCAATCAGCTCGACTTCATCCTCAACACCGTGGCGGCGCCACACAACCTTGATCCGTTCCTGAACCTGCTCAAGCGTGACGGCACCATGACCCTGGTGGGCGCGCCGGATCAGCCGCACCCGTCGCCAGGGGTGTTCAACCTGATCTTCAAACGCCGCAGCATCGCCGGCTCGCTCATCGGCGGGATTCAGGAAACCCAGGACATGCTGGACTTCTGTGCGAAACACGGCATCGTCTCCGACATCGAGATGATCCACATGAAGGACATCAACGAAGCCTACGAACGCATGATCAAGGGTGACGTGAAGTACCGCTTTGTCATCGACATGGCGACATTGAAAGAAGAAGCGTCGGCCGCCTGACGCTGAACGTCCCCGGGCCGGATTCCGCGGCCCGGGCACTTGTAACATCCTGTGATTTTTCCGCTCGAGAAATATCCGCAACCATCCCCCGGTGCCTCGGTCACAACCCTTGAGCCATGGCCAGCACTGCCTGCTTTAACTGAGTCCGACAAGGCGCCAGCCCTCGTTGCTGACACAAACGCCACGGATTAGAAAGCACAGCTCACAAGTGCATGCACGGATTCAACGAAATGCCATGCCTGCGCATTGGTTATCGTTAACGCCTGCCGTCACTTTGAAAACTGCCGTTGCCCCAGCCCTACTGCATGCCGCTCCACCTGCCGTCCCTGCCCGCGCGTCCGCCCACCGTCGGCCGCCAGGTCTGACCCAACGCTGACGAGGAACCCTTTCATGACCGATCAGCCTGATCGCCCCAATAAAGAAGAACTGGCTTGTGACCTCAAGGCCTTCACTGTCCCTTCTCGCCGCAATTTCCTGAAATCCATCGGCGTGTCCAGCCTTGCTGCCGCGACGGCGCCGATCTGGACCCAGGCACTGGAAGCCCAGGCCGCCGTCGCCGATGACCTCGACCCGCCCGCGGCCGACGAGCGGCGCATGACTTTGAAGGTCAACGGCCAGGCCCACACCCTGAACCTGCCAGCCAACGCCGCGCTGCTGGATGTACTGCGCGATCGCCTGCAACTCACCGGCACCAAGAAGGGCTGCGACCACGGCCAGTGCGGCGCCTGCACGGTTCACGTGAATGGCGTGGCGATCAATTCGTGCCTGTCCCTCGCAGCCATGCACGAAGGCGACGACATCACCACCATCGAAGGCCTGGCGAAAAACGGCACGCTGCACCCGGTGCAGGAAGCTTTCTGGGAACACGATGCCTACCAGTGCGGCTATTGCACTTCCGGGCAGATCATGAGCGCCGCGGCCTTGCTCAAAGACAAGAACATCGGCACCGACGACCACAGCGTGCGCGAAGCCATGAGCGGCAACATTTGCCGCTGCGGCGCGTACAAGAACATCCTCGCGGCGATCCAGTCGGCGCGCATCAAAGTCCAGGAGGTGAGCTGATGAGAGCCTTTGATTACGTACGCGCCAGCAGCGTCGAACAGGCCGTGACGACCCACGCAAAAAGCCCGACGACCTTCTTCCTCGCCGGTGGCACGACGCTCCTTGACCTGGTCAAGCTCGACATCATGCCGGCCGATCAGGTGATCGACGTCAACCACCTGTCCCTCAAGCAGATCGAGGTGCAGAAGGACGGCAGCGTGCGCATCGGTGCGCTGGTCAGCAATACCGAACTGGCCCATCACTCGCACATCGTCGAGCACTACGCCGTGCTGTCCCAGGCGCTGCTCTCCGGCGCCACGACTCAGTTGCGCAACAAGGCCACCACGGCTGGCAACGTGATGCAGCGGGTGCGCTGCAACTATTTCCGCGACGGCTATTCGCCCTGCAACAAGCGCGAACCGGGCTCGGGTTGCGCCGCTATCGACGGGCATAATCGCAGCGTGCACGCGGTGCTCGGCACCAGCGACCAGTGCATTGCCTCCCATCCTTCAGACATGTGCGTGGCGATGGTCGCCATTGGTGCGACGGTCGAGGTGCAGGGTCCGAAAGGCAAGCGCAGCGTTGACTTCGCTGACTTCCACCTGCTGCCCGGCTCGACGCCGTGGAAAGAACACGCGCTGCTGGACGATGAGTTGATCACCCACGTGGTCCTGGCCGCGCCGCTGGCCGGTAATAAGTCCGCTTACCTGAAACTGCGCGATCGCGCCTCCTACCAGTTCGCCCTGGCGTCCAGCGCGGTGATTGTCGTCATGGACGGCCAGACCGTGCGCGAAGCGCGGGTGGCACTGGGCGGCGTCGGCACCAAACCCTGGCGTTCGATCGAAGCCGAGCAGGCGTTGAAGGGCCAGACCCTGACGCCGCAGACCCTCGAGAAAGTCGCCGCCATCGCCCTCAAGGGCGCCAAAGCCTATCGCCATAACGCCTACAAGATCGCGTTGGGGCAACAGGCCATCGTGCGCAATCTCGGCACCTTGAACGCCTGACCGGAGGATTCACCATGACTGATGCAATGATTGGCTCGGCACCCCGCCGCATCGATGGCCAGCGTAAGGTCACCGGCAGCGCGATGTACGCGTCCGACCATCACCTGAACAATATGGCTTACGGCTACGGTGTATTCAGCACCGTCGCCAGCGGCAAGATCACCGGCCTGGAACTGGACGCGGCGCGTAAATCGCCGGGCGTGCTGGAGATTCTGCATCACGGCAACTTCCCGCCGCTCTATCACAACTCGACGCTGCCGATGTCCTTCGCGCAGATCCTCAAGGCAGCCAAGTCCGACGAAAGCCGCCTGCCGTTCGAGGACGACACCGTGCACTACGCCGGGCAGTTCGTCGCCCTGGTGGTGGCCGATACCTTCGAGCACGCGCGGGCCGCGGCCTACAAGATCAAAGTCAGCTACAGCAAGACCGACGCGGTCGCCAACCTCGAACAAGGCTTGAAAGCCGGCGCCTTGCAGGACGGCAGCCCGAACCACACCCGGGGTGACGCCGCCGCTGCGTTCGACAGCGCGGCCCACAGCATCGACGCCACCTACTCGACCCCCGTCGAAACCCACAACCCGATGGAAATGCACGCCACGGTCGCCAGTTGGGAAGACGGGCGCCTGATCGTCTACGAAGCCACCCAGGGCGTGGTCGCCCACCGCAATTCCCTGGCGAAGATCTTCGGCCTGATCCCGGAGAAGGTCGAGGTGCGTGCGCCGTTCATTGGCTCGGGTTTCGGCAGCAAGCTGTGGATCTGGCCGCACTCGGTCGCCGCCTGCGCCGCCGCCAAGGTGCTCAAGCGCCCCGTGCAGCTGGTCGTGCCGCGTCAGCAGATGTTCACCACCACCGGGCATCGCCCGGAAACCCGTCAGCGCATGCGGCTGGCCACCGACGACAAAGGCAAGCTGGTATCGGTGAACCACGAGTCCATCAACACCACGTCGTTTACCGACCCGTACAAGGAAAACTGCGGCACCTCGACCAAGAGCCTCTACAGCTGCGCGAACGTGCTGGTCACCCACAAGATCATCGAGGTCAATCGCGGCACGCCGACCTCCATGCGTGCGCCAGGTGCTGCGCCGGGGCTGTTCGCCCTGGAGTCGGCCATGGACGAGATGGCGGAAAAGATCGGCATGGATCCGCTGGCATTCCGCAAGCTCAACGTCTCCGAGCGCGATGAAAGCCAGAACCTGCCGTGGTCGAGCAATCATTTGCAGGAGTGCATCGACAAGGCCGCCGAGCGCTTCGGCTGGAACAAACGCAACCCGGCGCCGGGTTCGATGAAGGACGGCACCGAGATCATCGGGTATGGCATGGCCGCCTGTAACTGGGACGCCTACCGCACGCCGGCAGAGGCGCAGGTTGCGCTGCGCGCCGACGGCACGGCCTGGGCCATTTGCGGGGTGCAGGACATCGGCACCGGCACATACACCATCGTGGCTCAAGTGGTCAGCAGCATCACCGGCATCCCGCTGGACAAGATCGAGGTCGAGCTGGGTAATTCGTCGTTCCCGCCGGCGCCGGTGTCGGGCGGATCATGGGCAACCGCCAGCGTGCTGCCGGCCATTGCTGAGGCCACCCGCCAGGCCGTTGACCAGTTGAAGGCGTTCGCGACTGCGCCCAAGGGCGTGTTTGCCGGGGTCAAGGCTGATCAGGTGAGTTTCGAGCAGGGTCAGTTGAAAAGCGGCGACAAGACCTTTGCCATCGCCGACGTGCTCAAGGCGCAGAAGCAGTCCAGCGCGTTCGGTGAAGCCAAGACCGGCATGAACGACACCAGCAAGCATTCGTTCCGCTCGTTCGGCGTGCATTTCGTCGAAGTGCGCTGGGACCCGGGCATCTCGCGGCTGCGGGTTTCGCGGGTGGTGAGTGCGATTGATGTGGGCAAGGTGATCAATCAGAAAACCGCGCTTAACCAGGTCGAGGGCGCCATCGTCATGGGCGTCGGCATGGCGCTCTTTGAAGCGACGGACTTCGACGAGCGCAACGGCATGCCGGTGAACAATAACTACGCCGAATACGTGGTGCCGGTGCACGCCGACCAGCCGGAGATCGATGTGATCCTGCTGGACTACCCGGACTTCGAGCTCAACGAGTTCGGCGCTCGCGGTATTGGTGAAATCGGCATCACCGGCCTGGCTGCGGCGGTGGCGAATGCGGTTTCACACGCCACCGGCAAACGCATTAGGGATTTGCCGATTACGCTGGACAAGCTGATGGAGTTGCCGCCGACGATGAAGGTCTGAGCCAGAAATTCCAGCGCCCTGACCGTCCTCTTCCCAGCTGTAGGACCGGCTTTAGCCGGGAAGCCTTTTGATCGTTCCCACGCTCCGCGTGGGAATGCAGGACTGGACGCTCCGCGTCCCAAAGCTGACGCGGAGCGTCATGGTATGAATTCCCACGCGGAGCGTGGGAACGATCATTACTCACTGCATGCAGTCAGTGGGACCGGCTTTAGCCGGGAAGCTTTTGATTTGATGATCATCGATCATCATGTTGTCAGGCACGTAATCCCTGCGCAGCACCGAGCAAGCCTTTGAATTTCGCATAGCGGGCCTTCAACGCCCCCTGCACCGCCGGCATCGGCTGATACCGCGCCTTCACCGCCATCCCCCGCTTCAGCCACTCGGCCCCCTCCCCGATCGACAGAAACCCCAGCTTCGCCGCGCCAATGCAGGCGCTGAGTTCGCTGCCGTGCAACGTGTACACCTCGCGATCAAGGATGTTGGCGAGTAACTGCGCCCAGTATTCGCTGCGTGCACCGCCGCCCACCAGGGCGCAGGCGTTGACCGTCGCGCCGGCGGACAGCGTGGCGTTCATCGCGTCCAGCAGCCCGAAACCGACGCCCTCCAGTACCGCATAACCCAGCATCGCTGGCGTGCAGTCATGGGCCAGGTTCATGAATCCACCGCGCAACAGCGGGTCGTTGTGGGGCGTGCGCTCGCCCGCGAGGTAGGGCAGAAACAGTGGACTGGAAACCGCCACCGGCCGATCGACCGGCAACTCAGCATGAACCTGATTGAGCAACGCCTGCTCACCGGGCTGACCCAGCAACCGAGTGACCCAGCGCAGGCAACTCGCCCCGGCCAGCATCGCGCCCATTGTGTACCAGCGCTGCGGCAGCGCGTGGCAGAAGCTGTGCACGGCGCTGCCCGGATTGCCCGCCGGATGGTCGGTGATCGCGACGATGGCCGCACTGGTGCCGAGGGTAACGAACGCATCACCGGCGTTGATAGCTCCGATGCCCATCGCCGAAACCGGGTTGTCACCCCCGCCTGCGGCCACCGGCAGACCCAGCGGCAGCCCCAGGGCATCCGCCGCCTCGGCGCTCAGCCCGGCCGACGGTTGATCGGCCTCCAGCAACCGGGGCATCTGCTCGATGGTCAGCCCGGTGGCGTGGAGCATCGGCGCGTACCATTCGCGCTTGGCCACATCCAGCCACAACGTGCCAGCGGCGTCGGACATGTCACTCACCTGCTCGCCGGTCAGCAGCAAGCGCAGGTAATCCTTCGGCGACAACACGCTGGCGATGCGCGCGAACACCTGGGGTTCGTGCTGCTGCATCCACAGAAGCTTCGGCGCGGTGAGCCCGGCCATGGCCAGGCTGCCAGTGACGTTGGCGTAATCCGGGAAGTCTTCGTTCAACTGCGACGCCTGAAGCACAGCGCGGGAGTCGTCCCAGAGAATCGCCGGGTACAGCACCTGCTCCGCCGCACCCAACAGAACCGCACCGTGCATCTGCCCCGACAAGCCGATGCAGCCGACCCGCGCCCATGCCTGGGGATCGCTTGCCCGCAACTGCCCGAGCGCTGACAGGCAGGCCTGCCACCAATCGGCGGGGTTCTGCTCCGACCAGCCCGACTGCCGGCGGCTGACTTCCACCCGCGCACCGGCCTGGGCCAGCACCACGCCTTCGCCGTCCAGCAGCACGGCCTTGAGCTCGGACGTGCCAAGGTCGATGCCCAGGGAAACAAGGTGATTCATGAAAATTCGGTTCCTGAAAGTTCGGTGCTTAAGAGTTCAGTGCTTGAGAGTTCAGTGCCTGAAAACCCGGTGACTGGCAGCGGACGCTCAAGGGCAACCGCACGAGTTGCGAATCCGTAAGGTCGGCGCCAGTCGCTCCGACACTCGTTTGCCCTCGGGCTTATCGATGCGCTGCAACAGCAACTGCACCGCCCGCGCGCCCAGGGCCTGCACCGGCTGAGCAATCACGCTCAAGCGCGGCAGGAAAAAATCCGCCCAGTCGAAATCATCAAAACCCACCAGCGCCATTTGCTCGGGCACGTCGATGTGGGCGTCACGCAAGGCGTGCATCGCGCCAATGGTCATCAGGTTATTCGCCGCCAGAATCGCCGTGGGCGGCGGGTTCAGGCGCAACAACTGAGCAGTGGCGACCCGTGCGGATTCGCTGTTCGACTCGCCGTCGATCAGCAACTGCGGATCCCACGGTACGTCAGCGTCCAACAGCGCCTGCCGGTAGCCCTCGATCCGCTCCTCCGTCGTGCTCAGGCCGCGATGCCCGGCAATCATGCCGATGCGCCGGTGACCGTGGCCGATCAGATGAGCGACCAACTCGCGGGTGGCCTGGCGATTCTCGACGCCGACCTGATCGAAACCCTCGACCGCCATCCGGTCCACCAGCACGCTGGGAATGGCGTTGCTGCGCAGGTAGGCCAACGCAGCCTGCTGCGGGTCGCTGGACGGCGCGAGCAGAATCCCGTCGACGCGACGATGGTGCAGCGCCTGAACCACGCGCAGTTCCTGGGCGGGATCGTCGTGGGTGTCGACGAACAACATCATGATGCCGTGGCGCGCGCATTCGGTTTCGATGGCGTGCACGGTCTCGCTGAAATAGTGGTTCGACAGCGCCGAGATCGCCACGCCGATGGTGTTGGTGCGCGAACGGGCCAGCGAGCGCGCCAGGGTGTTGGGGACGTAGCCCAACTCCTGAACCGCCCGCTGCACCGCTTCCACCGTCTTGGCGCTGACCTTGCGCGTGCCGTTGAGCACGTGTGAAACGGTCGACGTCGACACCCGCGCCCGCTTCGCCACGTCTTCCATTTTGATCACGGCGCTGACTCCTTCAGGCCTGCGTCTCAGTGCTTGCTGGACCAGCCGCTGTAGGAACCGACGTTGTCGCGAGTGATCAGTTTCGGCGTGAGTTGGGTGACCGCTTCAGCCGGCTTTTTGTCGTTGAGCAGATCGTTACCAATGACCACTGCTTGCTGCGCCATGGCCCAAGGGTCCTGGCTGGCAGAGGCCTGAATCGAGGTGTCGGCCTTGAGGGCCTGCTCGATGTCTGGCGCGCCGTCCACCGATGTGATGACGATGCCGCTGCGTTTCAGTTGCTTGGCGGCCAGGTCACTGCCGATCGCCTGGGGGTCGTTGATCGCGAACAGGCCGTCGATTTTCGGGAAGCGCGTCAGGTAACCCTGCATCGCGTTCAGGCCACCTTCGCGGGAGCCTTTGGCGTCCTGATCGTCGGAGAGAATCTTGATGTCCGGCGCGGCGGCGAAGGCCGATTTGCAACCGGTGACGCGATCGGTGACGGCGGTCACCTGCGGGCCGTTCTGGATGATCACGTTACCCTTGCCCGACAGCTTGTCGACGATGAACTGGCAGGCCAGCTTGCCCGCTTCGACGTTGTCGGTCTGCACGGTGGCATCGACGCCGGCAGCGCTGACGTCGACGGCCACGACCTTGATGCCGGCGGCCTGTGCCTTTTTGACGGCCGAAGCAATGGCCTTCGGGTCCACCGCGTTGATCAGGATCAGGTCGACGCCCGAGGCAATAAAGTTGTCGATCTGCGAGAACTGCTTGCTCAGGTCGTAATCGGCGGAGACGGAGGTCACTTTGACAGCGGGGTTGAGCTCCATGGCCTTGGCCTTGGCGCCGTCGGCCAGGGTGACGAAATACGGGTTGCCCAGGGAACCGAGGGTGATGCCGACGGATTTCAGCTCGCGGGCTTCAACGCCCTGGGACAGCAACGCGGCCAGGCACAGGGACACGACAGCGGGGAATTTGCGTTTGACGTTCATGGGTTCTCTCTTGTGATTATTGTCGGAGTCTTCGTTGAAACGCGTGCAGCCATACAAGGTTGGATCAGGTCCGCGCACCGGATTGGCGATAGCGGTCCAGGGCCACCGCGCCGATGATGACGATGCCTTTGATGATGTATTGCCAGATATCGGAAACGCCCAGCAGCACCAGACCGTTGGTCAACACGGCGATGATCAGCGCGCCAATCAGGGTGCCGCCGATGGTGCCGACGCCGCCGGTGAAACTGGTGCCGCCGAGGATCACCGCCGCGATGGCGTCCAGCTCGTAGGACTGGCCCAGCTGCAGGCCGTTGGCAGCGAACAGGCGGGAAGCGCTCATCACCGCGCCGAGCCCGGCCAGCGCGCCGGAGACCGCGTAGACGAACAGCAACACCTTCCACACCTTGATCCCGGACAGGCGCGCCGCTTCGGGATTGCCGCCCACCGAGTAGATCTGCACGCCCATCACCGTGCGGCGCAGGATGAACCACGACGCCGCGATGACCGCCACGGCGATGATCACCAGCCACGGCACGCCGAGCACCGAGTCGTTGCCGATGAAGGCGAACGGCAGGTCGGGGTTGAACACGGTTTTGTCGTCGGCCAGCAGACGCGCCAGGCCGCGCATGGCGGTGAGTGCGCCGAGGGTGACGATGAACGGCGGCAGGCGCATGAACGCGATCAGGCCACCGTTGACCAGCCCCAGCAGCAGGCCGAAACCGACACCGGCGGCGATGCCGAGCATGCCGAACTGCGGTGACATCGACGCTTGCAGGGCGACCACTGCAGAGGCCGCGAGAATCGCCCCCACGGACAGGTCGATGCCGGCGGTCAGAATGACGAAGGTCATGCCCGCCGCCAACACCACGTTGACCGAGGCCTGCTGGGTGATGATCGACAGGTTCTGCCAGCTCATGAAGGTGTCGGTCATCAGCGAAAAGCCGATCAGCAACAGGATCAGCACCGGCAGCATGCCGACGGTGCGCATCAGTTCGCGGACCCGTTCACGCTTGCTGATGGCGGCAACGGTGGGTGAGTTTTCCAGGGGCAGACTCATGGCCTGGGTTCCTTTTTATTGTTGTTGAATGGGGTGGTCGAAAGTATCGCGGGCGCCGTGGGCCGCGGCGGCTGCGGCGTTCTCGCTCCCCGTTGCCAGATCGATGATCCGTTCCTGGGAAATCTCTTGCCCCGACGCCCCGCCGACTTCGGCCACCAGCTCGCCTTCGCGCATGATCAACACACGGTCGCAGGTGCCGATGATTTCCGGCAGCTCGCTGGAGATCACCACAATGCCGACGCCGGCCTTGGCCAGCTCGTTGATGATCCGGTAGATCTCGGACTTCGAGCCGATGTCCACGCCGCGGGTGGGCTCATCGAGAATCAGCACGTGGGGCTTGACCTCCAGCAGCCGCGCCAGCAGCACTTTCTGCTGATTGCCGCCGGACAGCGCGCCGACATTGACCTTGCCCGACGCCACGCGGATCGACAGCGAACGGATCGCCTCGATTGCCCGCTGTGCGCCACGGCCGCGATCCAGCACGCCACCGGCATGGGCGTCGGGCACGCAGGCGCAGACGTTGATGTTGTCGCGCACGCTCATGTCCAGAAACAGGCCCTGGGCCTTGCGATCTTCAGTCAGGTAAACCACCCCCGCACGGATGGCGTCGGTGGGGTTGCGCAGATCGGTGATCGCCTTGCCGGCCACTTCAAGGCTGCCGGAGGTGCGCGGATCGGCCGCGAAAATCAGTCGCGCCAGTTCCGTGCGCCCTGCCCCGACCAGCCCGGCGATGCCCAGCACTTCGCCCGCATGGAGATCGAAGCTGCACGGTTTGACGCGCTTGCCGTCGGCCATGTCGCGCACGCGCATCACCACCGCGCCGGGGTCGTAGGCGGCATGTTCTTTCTTGTAGAAACCGGAGAGGTCGCGGCCGACCATCATCTTCACCAGCGCCTCGGCCGACAGCGCGTCGCGCTCCAGCATGCCGACGTACTCGCCGTCGCGCAGCACTGAGACCCGGTCGGACAGCTCGTAGATTTCGGCCATGCGATGGCTGATGTAAATGATCGCCAGGCCCTGGTCACGCAGCTGCTTGATCAGCGCAAACAGGCGGTCGGTCTCCCGGGACGACAGCGGCGTGGTCGGCTCGTCCATCACCAGGATTTTCGCGTTGGCGTGCAGCGCCCGGGCAATCTCCACCAGTTGCCGCTCGGCAATGGACAGCACGCTGACCTTGGTGGAGGGTTTGAAATCGGCGCCCAGTCGCACCAGGACGTCGACGCAACCGGCCTCCATCGCTTTGCGATCGATGCTCCAGCCACGGCGCAATTCGCGGCCAAGGTAAATGTTCTCGGCGACGCTGAGGTTGGGGCAGAGACTCAGCTCCTGATAGATCACCGCGATGCCACGCGCTTTGGCAGACAAGGGGTCGAATGCGCTCAGGGCCTGGCCGTCGATGCGGATCTCGCCACCGGCGTCGGCCTGGTAAGCGCCGGACAGGATCTTCATCAGCGTCGACTTGCCCGCGCCGTTCTCGCCCATCAGGGCATGAACTTCACCGGCGTACACCTTGAGGGCGACATTTTTCAGCACACGCAGGCCGTTGAAGGTCTTGGAAATGGCGGTCATTTCCAGCACGGGCTGGGGAGACATAGCGGGGACGGCGCTCATGGCCGGGCGGCCGATGAAGCAGCAATGACGAGCGCGGACAGCACACGCGGCAATCGAGCAGACGAGCTGATCATGTGAATCTCCGAGGTTTCTTGTTTTTATGCCTGGGCCACCTCTTTGCGGGTGACACTCGGGAATTGCTTTGAAATATTTCGGAACAGCTGAATCCTAGAACAGCTGAATCGATTCACGCAAGCGCTTGCTTTGTTATTTGGAGTTGAGGTCGTGTGGTGTGAGGTCTGGCGCCTTCCCGGCTGAAGCCAGTCCTACTGCGCGGTGTTTCAGTAGGACCGGCTTCAGCCGGGAAGATGCCGGGGTGATCACCCTCGATTCTGCGGTATGAGGTCTGGCGCCTTCCCGGCTGAAGCCGGTCCTACTGGGCGCGGTGGAGGTCAGTCCCGTCGGGGTGCAATGGCAATTCAATGCACGTCGCTCATCGAGGTGAGACGTTTCAGCCTGAATTTGGGGTAGCATTGCTGGCATTTCGATGACGGCCTGAATCAGGAAGCCTTATGTCCAGAATTTCCCACTCCGCTTTGCGTCGCAAATTCCGTGAGCAGCTGGCTTCGCAGCACTGCGTCGAGACGGCTTCAGTGTTCGATCCCATGTCGGCGCGCATTGCGGCGGATCTGGGGTTTGAGGTCGGTATTCTGGGCGGATCGGTGGCGTCGCTGCAGGTGTTGGCAGCGCCGGATTTTGCACTGATTACCCTGAGCGAGTTCGTCGAGCAGGCCACCCGGATCGGTCGTGTCGCGCAACTGCCGTTCATTGCCGACGCCGACCACGGCTACGGCAACGCCCTGAACGTCATGCGCACCGTGGAAGAACTGGAGCGCGCCGGTGTGGCGGCGCTGACCATCGAAGACACCTTGCTGCCCGCGCAATTCGGCCGTAAATCCACGGACCTGGTCTCGATCGAAGAAGGCATCGGCAAGGTCAAGGCCGCCCTTGAAGCCCGGGTCGACCCGGAACTGACGATCGTCGCCCGGACCAACGCCGGGGTCTTGCCGGTCCAGGACATCATCGAACGCACCCTGGCCTACGAAAAGGCCGGTGCCGACGGCATCTGTATTGTTGGCATCAAGGACTTCGAGCACCTGGAGCAGATTTCGGAAAAGCTCACCGTCCCGCTGATGCTGGTGACCTACGGCAATCCCGAGCTGAATGACCGGCAGCGCCTGGCTGATCTGGGGGTGCGGGTGGTGGTCGCCGGTCACGCGGCGTACTTTGCCGCGATCAAGGCCACCTACGACAGCCTCCGTGCCCAGCGTCAGGTCACCCACAGCACCTCGAACCACAGCGCCACCGAACTGACCCACACCTACACCTTCCCGGAAAATTACGTGGCCTGGGCCAAGGATTTCATGGATGTGAAGGAATGAGGCTGTGGCGTGACGCCAATGTGCGTCACGCCACGTAAACCCCTGATCTACCCCTTCGATCCGTCGACACCCCGCCGGATCAAGCGGCTTGAAACAGCCTGGGGGTTACTTCAGGTGGGTCTGAAAGAACGCCGTCAGCCTGTCGAAAGGGATCAGATTCACCCGGTCATACAGGTCCACGTGCCCGGCACCCGGAATGATCACCAGCTCTTTGGGCTGACCGGCCAGGCGATACGCCTCCTCGCTGAACTCACGGGAATGGGCATTCTCGCCAGCGATGAACAGCATCGGCCGCGGTGAAATCGTCTCAATGTCAGCGAACGGATAGAAGTTCATGAACTTCACGTTGCTGCTCAGCGTGGGATGCGTGGTCAATTCAGGCGACTGGCCCTTGGGGGTGAACTCGCCCCGTGGGGTCCGGTAGAAGTCGTAAAACTCACGTTCGATCGGGTTGGACTGCTCGGTGAGTGTGTCCACGGTGCCGCTGGTGTACCGGTTTTTGCCGCCGGCGAATTCGACGTCGCGTTGTGCAGCGGCGGCCGCGATGGCTTCTTTGCGTTGCTCGACACTGACCGAATGATGCAGGCCGTTGCGATTGACGCCGCCCATGTCATACATGCTCACCGTGGCGACGGCCTTCATGCGCGGATCGATCTTCGCGGCGCTGATGGCGAAACTGCCGCTGCCACAGATGCCCAGCACGCCGATGCGGTCGCGGTCGACGAAACCCTGGCTGCCGAGGTAATCAACGGCGGCACTGAAGTCTTCGGCGTAGATCTCAGGGGACACCAGATTACGCGGCCGGCCTTCACTTTCGCCCCAGAAGGACAGATCGATCGCCAGCGTAATGAACCCCTGCTCAGCGAGTTTCTGCGCGTACAGGTTCGAGCTCTGTTCTTTCACGGCGCCCATGGGGTGACCGACGATGATCGCCGGGTACTTGCGGCCGCTGATCATGTCCTTGGGCACGAACAGGTTGCCCACTGTTTTCATCTGGTACTGATTGTTGAACGTCACCTTCTGCCGGGGGACCTGTTCACTGGTGTAGAAATTGTCAGCTCCGCTGGACATATCGGCTCCCATTGTGGCGAATGAGCTGGCCAGCAAGGCCAGCCCCATCATCAGCTGTTTCATGAATGTCTCCGGCGCCGGGGCGCGGCGCGAATGAAGTGTGCGATGCACATATTCATGGGGCAGCCCGGGCAGGCAGTAGAGCGATCCGGTGGCTTTCTTGCCCGATCCGATCAATCCGCAGGGGTGAGGCTGGACGGCTGTTTTACCGGGCCCGTACAGTTCCGGCTCGGCACGACAGCAAAACCACGGCAACGCCGCGGCAAAACCAGGGGGGGGAACATGGGCGACACCGCGATTTCAATGCAGGCAACAGGCAGCGACACCCGAGCCCAGTTGCAATCGCTGACGCGCATCATCGGCAGCCTGACGCCGGCCTCCGGTGATTTCCCCACCGTCATCACCGGCCTCGGCCTGTTTCGCCGCGAAGCGCCCTCGCCGCCGGTCACCTGCATCCTGGCCCCGAGCATCGTGCTGGTGGTTCAGGGCGCCAAGGAAATGGTCATCGGCAGCGATGTCTATCCCTACGACACGACGCGCTTTCTGATCACCTCGCTGGACGTACCGGCCAACTCCGCCGTGACCCTCGCCAGCGCGGACGTGCCCTGTCTGGGACTGGTCTTCAAGCTGGACCTGCGCACCTTGACCGAGCTGATCGCCCAAGGGGACATCCCGGCACCGAAGGAGCGCACCGTGCGCAAAAGCGCGGGCATTGCCAGCCTGACCGCAGCGCTGCTCGATCCCCTCGCCCGACTGGTCAATCTGTTGCAGGAGCCCGACGCCATTCCGGTGCTCTGGCCCCTTTTGCAGCGCGAGATTCACTTCCGGCTGCTCCAGGGCGATCGGGCGCCGCTGCTGAGGCATATTGCTTCGGTCGACAGTCAGGGTTACCGGATTGCCAAAGCCATCGACTGGCTGAAGCTCAATTACGCGAGTGCCTTGCGCGTCGAAGAGCTGGCCGCGCGGGTGCAGATGAGCGCGCCGAACTTCCACCTGCACTTTCGCAACCTCACGTCCATGAGCCCGCTGCAGTACCAGAAATGGCTGCGCCTGAACGAGGCGCGACGGCTGATGCTCAACGAACACCAGGACGCCGCCAGCGCCGCGTTCAAGGTCGGTTACGAAAGCCCGTCGCAGTTCAGTCGCGAGTACGGTCGGCTGTTTGGCGCACCGCCGAAAAAGGACATCGCGCGGATGCGCAGCCAGGCTGCGGCGGGGTGAAGACCAACCCTCGCCAGCCCCTTAGTCTTTTTTTACCGGCCCGGCCAGGTAGGTCTGCTCGGTCACCGGCTCCAGCCAGTCAACCGGCTTGCCGTCCAGCGCTTCGTTGACCGCGACGTGTTGCATGGCGGTGGTGTCGGTCGCGCCGTGCCAGTGACGACGGCCGCAATTGCACCAGATCAGGTCGCCCGGACGGATTTCGGTTTTCGGCCCGCCTTCGCATTGGGTCCAGCCGACGCCATCGGTGACCAGCAGTATCTGCCCCAGCGGGTGGGTGTGCCAGTTAGTGCGCGCGCCGGGCTGGAAATTGACGACAGCCAGGCCGACCCGCGCCGGTGCCGGGGCGTTGAAAATCCGGTCGATTCTTACGTCGCCGGTGAACCAGTCTGCCGGCCCCTTGATGGCCTTGGCCGAGCCGGCGCGGTGGATCTGCATGTCTTCATTAGCGGTATCAGTGGCGCTCACGGTGGCATTCATAATGATCTCCAGAAAATGTGCAGGCAGCGTAACAAGGGCTTATTCCCGACAGTATCCGTAGAATGCTTTGATCAAAATGAAGGAATGCTTCGCAATGGCGGATTACAAACTCGATGACCTGGCGGTGTTCCTTGCGGTCGGCCGCGAAGGGAATTTCACCCGTGCCGCTGCCGCGCTGGGCATCTCACCCTCCGCCGTCGGCCAGACCATACGCCTGCTTGAGGAGCGTCTAGGCGTTCGCCTGCTCACCCGCACCACACGGAGTGTGACCCGCACCGAGGCCGGCGAGCAGTTGTTCAAGGGCCTGGCGCCACTGCTTGACGGCATCGCGGAACAGGTCAACGCCGCCATCGAGCATAGCGCCCGGCCTTCCGGCACTGTGCGCATCACGGCGGACGAGTTCGCCGCGCGTTACGTGCTCTGGCCGCGACTCAGACCGTTGCTCGATCAATACCCTGACATGACCATCGAGCTGGTCACCGACTACGGCCTGACCGACATCGTCGCCCAGCGCATCGACGCCGGCGTGCGCCTGGGTGACACCCTCGCAGCGGACATGATCGCCGCGCCGATTGCCCCGCCGTTGCGGCTGATGACCGTGGCGTCACCCGATTACCTGGCGCGGCATTCCACGCCCCGGGTGCCGGAAGACCTGCCCGGCCATCGCTGCATCAACCTGCGATTGCCGACCCATGGCGCGCTGTATCAATGGGAGTACGCCAAAAACGGCCGCGAGACCCGCGTGCGCGTCGACGGCCCGCTGATCATGAACAGTGTGTTTCAGATTCTGCAGGGGTGCCTGGATGGCGTCGGTCTGGCGCAGCTCCCCGAGGGGCTGGTGGCCGGGCATATCGAGCAGGGCGAACTGGTGGAAGTGCTGGCCGATTGGTGCGAGCCGTTCGAGGGCTATCACCTGTACTACCCCAGCCGGCGCCAGCACACGGCAGCGTTTCGCGTGGTGCTGGAGGCGCTGCGGATCAATCCGCTGGTTTGAGAAGACGGGTCAGAAAAAAAGGGTTCAGAAGTCGAAGCTGAACTGATCCTGGGAGCTGAGATCGATCGTCCGCGAGATCACGAACGGCAGGATCGCGTCGGCGATCGGCTGCAGCTGTTTGCTGATGTAGTGGTCGTAATCGATGGCGGCCGTCCGCGCTTCCAGCGGCTCGGGGCCGGCCACCGTGATCACGTAGCTGATCCAGCCGCCATTCTGGTACTGCAACGGCCGACCCTGCTGGCGGTTGTACTCATCGGCCAGCCGCGCGGCGCGCACATGGGGCGGCACGTTGCGTTCGTAATCGTCGAGGGCCCGGCGCAGGCGCTTGCGGTAGATCAACTGGCCGTCGAGTTCCCCGGCCAGCGTTCGGCCCACGTACTCCCGAATGTATTCCTGAAATGGCTGACGCTGGAAAATCCGCAGATACAGTTCCTGCTGAAAGGTCCGGGCCAGCGGCGACCAGTCGGTGCGCACCACCTCCAGGCCCTTGTAGATCATTTCGTCTTCGCCATTGGCGCGGGTCACCAAACCCGCATAACGCTTCTTGCTGCCCTCCTCCGCACCGCGAATCGTCGGCATGAGGAAGCGCTTGAAGTGGGTTTCGAATTGCAGCTCGAGCGCACTCTCCAGCCCGTATCCCTCTTTCACATGAGCACGCCACCAGTCGTTGACCTGCTGGACCAGCGCGGTGCCGATCTGCGCGGCATCGTCCTGCGCGTGGGCTTTTTTCAGCCAGACAAACGTCGAGTCGGTGTCGCCGTAAATCACTTCATAACCCTGGGCTTCGATCAGCAGCCGGGTCTGGTGCATGATCTCGTGCCCGCGCAGGGTGATCGACGAAGCCAGCCGCGTGTCGAAAAAGCGGCAGCCGCTGGAACCCAGCACGCCATAGAAGGCGTTCATGATGATTTTCAGCGCCTGGGACAGCGGCGCATTACGCTCGCGTTTGGCGACTTCGCGCCCTTCGGCCACCCGCGAGACGATGGCTGGCAGACAGTGCCGCGTCCGGGAAAAACGCGCGCCACGAAAGCCTTCCACCGACGCACTGTCATCGGGGTGCTTGAGGCCCTCGATCAAGCCCACGGGGTCAATCAGAAAGGTGCGGATGATCGACGGATACAGGCTTTTGTAATCAAGGACCAACACCGATTCGTACAGCCCGGGGCGGGAGTCCATGACAAAACCGCCGGGGCTGGCTTCCGGCATGCGCTCGCCGAGGTTCGGCGCGACGAAGCCCTGGCGGTGCATCAGCGGGATGTACAAATGCTCGAACGCGGCCACCGAACCGCCGCTTCGATCCACCGGCAGGCCGGTCACTGTGGCGCGTTCGAGGAGGAACGTCAGCAGTTCGGTCTTGGCGAAAATCTGCGTGACCAGCTCGCAGTCCTTGAGGTTGTAACGCGCCAGCGCCGGCTTGTCCTCGGCGAACATGCGGTTGATCTCGTCCATGCGCTGATACGGATTGTCGATGGCCTTGCCTTCGCCGAGCAGCGTTTGCGACACGTTTTCCAGACTGAACGACGGGAAGCTCCAGGTCGCCGAGCGCAGCGCCTCGATGCCATCGATGATCAAACGCCCGGCCGCCGCCGCGAAAAAGTGATTGTTGCGCGCGCCGTGTTCGCGCCAGGTCATCACCTCCCCGCCGCGACCCAGGCGCAGCGGCACGTTCAAGCGTCGCGAGTGCTCGTGCAACACGCGCAGATCGAACTGCACGACGTTCCAGCCGATGATCCCGTCCGGGTCATGGCGGGCCATCCATTCGTTGAGTTTCTCCAGCAACGCGACGCGGGTATCGCAGTATTCGAGCTTGAAATTCACCTGGGCGTCATCGCCGTTGGCCGGGCCGAGCATGTACACCTGACGCTCGCCGCAGCCATGCAGGCCGATGCAATACAGCTCGCCGCGCTCGGTGGTCTCGATGTCCAGGGACACCAGTTTCAGGGTCGGTCGGTAACCGGGATCAGGCCTGAGCTGCGCGTCCAGCAACAGGCCATTGACGTCGGCCCGACCGCTGAATTGCACCGGCGCGGTGATGAAACGCTCCATCAGGTAACGCTCGGGCGGGCGGATATCGGCTTCGTAGACGTCGACGCTGGCTTTGCGCAGGTCACCTTCCAGGTTCATCAACTGGCGATGCTGCCGGGTATACAGCCCGAGCACCGGGCGGTGGCGGAAATCACATAGCGCCAGCGGCTTGAGCTCGACATGCCGCTCGTTGCGCAACACGGCTTCAGCGCGCTCGCGGTGCTGCTCCGGAATGAACGCGACGGAGGTCTGGTACGGCAGGCGCACCTGGCGCGGGCCCTCATCGGTGGCCAGCCAGAATTCCACCTCGGTGCCGGCGTCCGTGTCGCGCCAATGCCGGGTCAGGACAAAGCCCTGCTGTAAATCCACCGCTGTAACCTCGTCACTGTTTATTTCAGAGGAGGATTCTACGGTGAATGATGCAGGAAAGCGCGGCGGCTGCCGGAACGATGTGGTTCCATGGACATCACAACAACTCGACCATCATCTGAGGGATCCAGCATGCACGTTCGACGCCCCGCCCTGAGCGCTTCCATCCTCGCCGCCCTTTTTGCCTGCGGCGCCCATGCCGCCGACGTCACCCCCGAGCCATTGTTAAAGAAGGCCGAGGCCGAGCAAAAACCCTACCTGGCCACGGTCAAGCAACTGGTCAACATCGACACCGGGACGGGTCAGGCGGCGGGCCTGAAAATGGTCAGCGCGGTGCTGGTCGAACGACTAAAGGCTTTAGGCGCGACAGTCGAAACCACGCCGGCGACACCCTCGGCAGGCGATAACATCGTCGGCGCCCTCAAGGGCACGGGCAGCAAGTCCTTTCTGCTGATGATCCATTACGACACCGTGTTCGGCCCGGGCACTGCCGCCAAGCGACCTTTCCGCGTCGACGGTGAGCATGCGTACGGCCCCGGCGTCGCCGATGCCAAAGGGGGCGTGGCCATGGTGCTGCATACCTTGAAGCTGCTGGAAGACGAGAAATTCAAGGACTTCGGCACGATCACCGTGCTGTTCAACCCTGACGAAGAAACGGGCTCGGCCGGCTCGAAAACCCTCATCGCCGAACTCGCCCGCAAGCACGACTACGTGTTCTCGTTCGAGCCACCGGACAAGGACGCCGTGACGGTCGCGACCAACGGCATCAACGGCGTGTTCGTCGACGTCAAAGGCAAATCCTCCCACGCCGGTTCGGCCCCGGAAGCCGGCCGCAACGCCGCCATGGAACTGGCCCACCAACTGGTGCAGCTCAAGGACCTGGGCGACCCCGCCAAGGGCACCACGGTCAACTGGACGCTGATCAAAGGCGGCGAGAAGCGCAACATCATCCCCTCCAGCGCCGAGGCCGAAGGCGACATGCGCTACTCCGACCTGAGCGAATCCGACCGCGTACTCGCCGACGGACAACGCATCGTCCAAGGCAAAATGATCGACGGCACCGACGTCACCTTCCGCCTCGACAAAGGCCGCCCGCCGCTGGCGAAAAACCCCGCCACTGACGACCTCGCCAAAACCGCGCAAGCGATCTACGCCAAAACCGGCCGCACCCTCGAACCCATCGCCATGCGCTTCGGCACCGACGCCGGTTACGCCTACGTCCCAAACAGCCAGAAACCCGCCGTCCTCGAAACCATGGGCGTCGTCGGCGCCGGCCTCCACGCCGACGACGAATACATCGACCTCACCAGCATCGCCCCGAGGCTCTACCTCACCGCAGCGATGATCATGGAATTGGCCGGGAAATAGAGCGGGGCTGACGCTCCTCAGGGCTTACTGAAAGTGCCAGTTCCGGTGGGACGCGGAGCGTCAGAGGCGGCATTACCACGCGGAGCGTGGGAACGATCAGGCATAGAACCGCAAGATTGACGGTGCCCAAACCGGCCCCTTCCCGGCTAAAGCCGGTCCCACTAACAGCAGCGCGTGCAGCCTGTGGGATTGGCTCGGACTGTAGGACCGGCTTCAGCCGGGAAGCTTTTGATCTTGATC
>NZ_JAUERW010000027.1:0-49297 GCF_041060465.1 Pseudomonas sp. W2Oct36 | reverse complement strand
AAAAAAAAAAAAAAAATTTAAAAAAAAAAAAAAAATTTTTTTATCTAAGAAAAAACCATAAACCCAAAAAAATGGGCTAAAAATTTGGCCCCCCGCGGCGAAATTTTTGGCGCACTCGCCTACAGACCACAAACGACGGGGCCTGCAGAGCATTAACCCCCCAATTTTCAACAAACGAGTGCGCAACTTCTTGCGCGGTTGTTTCGCTGAGGCCTTTTCCGAAGCCATGAAAGGAGCGCAAACAAAAAAGGCGTTGCCCGCGAGGGCAACGCCTTTTCTTTTGATCAAAAATCGATCAGGGCTGAGCGGGCTTCAACACGATCTTCGCAGGTTCGGTCCGCTCGATTTCACGCTGCATCTGCAACTCGAAATCCGGGTTGATCTTCGTCACTCGCTTGGTCAGCAGCGTTGCCAGCCAAGGGTAGTCGTCTGTGCGCGGCACCTGCACCGTGACGTCGCAGTTGAAGGCAGTGACGTCTTCAGCGATGTCACTCAACTGACGGCGCAGCTGTTTCATGTCACTGAGCTTCAACTCGATGGTCGTGCTCTCGGCGCTCGGGTCAATCACTTTCGCCTTGCGCCTGGCTTCCGCAGCCCGCAGATCAGCCTCGGCCTTTTCCAGCTCGGCCTTACGCGCGTGGGCGATAGCGCCGTTGACGCCACTGGTCAGCGCCGGAGCCTTTGGCATCAGGGCACGAGCACGACTGAGCGCGGTCGCGGCGGCATTCATGTCGCCTTTTTGCAGCACGATCTGACTGCGGCTCAAATAGGCCTCAGCCAATTGACGCTGGTACTGCTCGAGTCGGGGATCGTCCGGAGATTTGCTTTGCAGCGCCGCCAATTGATCTTCGGCGGTTGCCAACTCGCTGCTGGCGATGTTCTGTTCCAGCTGCTGATAGGCATCGGGCGCAGCCACAGATGCGGGCTGCTCGACGGGCTTGCTCTGGCAAGCACCCAACAGGATGGAAAATGCAGCAAGCAGCAGATAACGGGATGCGAACGGCTTCATTCCTGCGATTCTCTATTTGCGCAAAAAACGAGCAAGTCTACACACAACTGACTTGCACCGAAAATAACTGATCACTATCGGTGGCCGCGCAAGGAGTCGTTGCACATTGCCGCCATTGGATTATTGCGGAGTATGACTCTGCCTGCTACCCAAGGTTCTACCGCTTGGGCAAAAGGAAGCTGAGCAGAAACAGCGCCGCCGCCGAGACCACGATAGACGGGCCTGCCGGGGTGTCCTTGAACCAGGACAGCGCCAGACCCGCGCACACCGCAATCACGCCAATGATGCTCGCACCCACAGCCATTTGCTCCGGCGAACGGGCGTGACGTTGTGCCGCAGCGGCGGGGATGATCAGCAGTGAGGTAATCAGCAAAACGCCGACGATCTTCATGGCCACCGCAATGACCACGGCGATCAGCAGCATCAACGTCATGCGCAGGGCCGCCACCGGCAGCCCTTCGACCGTCGCCAGCTCTTCATGCACGGTGATGGCCAGAAGCGGCCGCCACAGCGCACAGATCAGCACCAGCACCAACGCACTGCCCGCGAGAATCCACGCCAGATCGTTCGGACTGATAGCCAGCAGGTCGCCGAACAGATAGCCCATCAGGTCGATACGCACGTCACGCATGAAGCTCAGCACCACCAGACCCAGCGACAAAGTGCTTGGTGCGAGAATCCCCAGCAGTGTGTCGGACGCCAGCGGTTGGCGCTGCTGCAGGGTCACCAGCAACACCGCCAGCAGCAGGCAGCCTACGGTCACGGCGATCGTCGGGCTGATGTCCAGCAGAAAGCCCAAGGCCACGCCGAGCAACGCGGCATGGGAGAGCGTGTCGCCAAAATAGGCCATGCGCCGCCAGACCACGAAAGACCCCAGAGGACCTGCCACTACCGCTAACGCGAGGCCTGCGAGCAAGGCGTAAAGAAGAAAATCAGCCATGCTTGCAGCTGTCCCCGTGGTCGTGATTGTGGGTGTGGACGTGAGCCGGCGCGGGTTGGCAGACTTCGCCATGCAGGTCGTGGGCGTGATCGTGGTGATGGTGATAGATCGCCAGATTCGGGGCGTTCAGGCCGAACAGCTCCACGAAGGCGGGATCATTACTCACCTGCTCGGGGTGACCGGAGCAGCACACGTGGCGATTGAGGCAGACCACCTGATCGGTGGTGCTCATGACCAGATGCAGGTCATGGGAAACCATCAGCACGCCGCATTGATGCCGATTGCGCAGCTGAGTGATCAGCGCGTACAGCTCGGCCTGCCCGGCGACATCAACGCCTTGCACCGGCTCGTCGAGCACCAGCAGCTCCGGCTTGCGCAGCAGCGCTCGCGCCAGCAACACGCGCTGCATCTCGCCGCCGGAAATCCCTTGCAGCGGGCTGTCGATGACCTTCTCTGCGCCGACCTCGATCAGCGCTGACCGCGCGGTGTCCCGATCAACGCCGGGGACCAGACGCAGGAAACGCAGGACCGACAGCGGCAGCGTGGCGTCTATGTGCAGCTTCTGCGGCATGTAACCGACGCGCAGTTTCGGTTTGCGCCAAATTTCGCCCGAGTCTGCCTTGAGCAGCCCCAGAACGGCGCGCACCAGAGTGGTCTTGCCCGCGCCGTTGGGGCCGATCAGGGTGACGATTTCGCCTGAGCTGACGCTCAGCTGGATATGTTCCAGCACGCTCTGGCCGGCGCGCGTCACGCTGACGTCCTTCAGGCGGATCAGTGCATCGCTCATCAGGCGGCCTTGCACCCGGCACAGACGCCGACCACTTCAACGGTCTGGGCTTCGACGTCAAAGCCGACCTCATTGGCAGCGTCGACGATGGCCGAGCTGATGCTGCCGTGCTGCAGCTCAATGGCGGCGTGGCACTCGCGGCAGATCAGAAATTGGCCCTGATGCGCGTGGGTCGGGTGGTTACAGCCGGCGAAGGCGTTCAGCGACGCAATGCGGTGAACCAGGCCGTTTTCCAACAGGAAGTCCAACGCGCGGTACACCGTAGGTGGTGCGGCGCGGCGGCCATCTTCTTCGCTGAGAACGGCGAGGATGTCGTAGGCGCCCAGCGGCTTGTGGCTCTGCCAGACCAGTTCCAGCACGCGACGACGCAGGGCCGTCAGCCGCAGGCCTTTGCCCGCGCACAGCGTGTCGGCTTCAGTGAGCGCACTGTGCACGCAGTGAGAGTGATCGTGGGGGCGACTGGCCAGGGGTGTTTTAGACATGAGCGGCGACGGCCTTTGAGAGAGACGTTATTATGTTACCCGTTCCTGCCCCCATGAGTGGTTATCGTGTCCCGACTTTTTTTACTTTTTGTCGTATTTATTACCGGTTTTTCAACCGTCACTGCCGCCGAAGCCAGCGTCCGCGTACTGACCAGCATAAAGCCGCTGCAGTTGATCGCTGCTGCCGTACAGGACGGGATTGCTGTGCCGGAAGTCCTGCTTCCGCCGGGCGCCTCACCGCATAACTATGCGCTGCGCCCGTCCGACGTACGGCGCGTGCAGGAAGCCGATCTGCTCTACTGGATCGGCCCTGATATGGAGACATTCCTGCCTCGCGTGCTGTCCGGGCGCAGCAAAGCATCGGTCCCGGTCGAGTCGTTGCCCGGTATGCACCTGCGCCATTTCACCGCCAGCGCCGAGCACCACGATGATGACGAAGACGAGCATGACCACGATCACCGCCCGGGCAGCGTCGATGCACATTTGTGGTTGTCTTCGGTCAACGCGCGGGTGATTGCGGCAAAGATGGCCGCTGACTTGAGTCAGGCAGATCCCGCCAATGCGGCACGTTATGAGAGCAACGCGAAGGCCTTCGACGCACGCCTTGACGCTTTGGACGCCAAGATCAAACAGCGTGTCGCCGGCATTTCAGGCAAGCAGTATTTCGTCTTCCACGAGGCGTTTGATTATTTCGAAGAAGCCTACGGGCTCAAGCATGCGGGCGTATTTGCCGTCAGCAGCGAGGTTCAGCCGGGTGCCCAGCACGTCGCCGCCATGCGCGCGCGGCTGACCGAATTCGGCAAGACCTGCGTGTTCAGCGAACCGCCCCTTCGCCCGCGTCTGGCCGACACGTTGAGTGCGGGCTTGCCGGTCAAACTGGCTGAACTGGACGGATTGGGCGGCTACACACCCGCCACTGCCGAGGGTTACGAGCAATTGATGAGCAAGCTGGCGGATGACCTGGCGGGGTGTCTGGAGAGTCTTTAACTCCTGTGCCAACGCCTTCGCGAGCAAGCTCACTCCTACAGTTGAACCACGGTCCCTGTGGGAGTGAGCTTGCTCACGAAGCGTTTATGATGTCTACAACGCAAACGGCAACGGAATGTGGGTTTCCTGCCGCTGTTCCAGGCGTTTGCGGAATTCGTCCGGATCATGGATCAGCACGTCCTGACCGGCGAAGGTTTCGGCGGCGATCAGGCGTGACAGCCAGAAGCGCACGCAACCCACACGCAGCATCGTCGACCACAGCTCGGCTTCGGCGGCCGTGAATGGCCTCAGCGCAGCGTAAGCACCCAGAAACGCCCGGGCGCGCGGCGCATCGATGGTGCCGTTCTCAAACGAGCACCAGTCATTCACGGCAATCGCCACGTCGTACAGCATCGGTCCGGAACAAGCATTGTAGAAATCGATCACGCCCGTCAGGTGGGTGCCTTCGAACAGCGTGTTGTCGCGGAACAGGTCGGCGTGCAGATTGGCCCGCGGCAGCGCCATGATTGCCGCCTTGCGACGCTGAATTTCCTCGACGGCTTTGGTCAGCAATGCGCCCTGGGCCGGGTCCAGGTGGGAAATGAAATTACCGCCCTCCTCCAGCATCCAGTCCAGACCACGATCTGTTTTGCGCTCGATAGTCTCGCTGCGCGTCGCCATGTGCATGTGCGCCATGAATTCGCCGATCTGCACGCAGTGCTGGGTGTTGGGCTGGGCCGGGTGCTTGCCGGACAGACGCGGTTGCAGCAGCGCCGGTTTGCCTTTCAGCTCGCGCAGGGCCTGCCCGTCGGTGGTGCGCAGCGCGTAGGGTACGGGCAAGTTGGCGTCGTGGAGAACGTCCAGCAGTTCGATGAAGAACGGCATCTCCTGAACCGGACCGCGCTCGACCAGGGTCAGCACGAATTCGCCCTGCTCGAGGCTGATGAAGAAATTGGTGTTTTCACTTCCAGCGGCAATGCCCTGAAAATCACGCAGGGCGCCAAGCCCGTACGGGGCGAGAAAAGCTTCCAGCTCAGGCCGAGCCAGGGGAGTAAAAACGGACATAGAAGACTGCCAGCAAGAGAGTGAATGTAGGGCGTTACCAGCTGAATAGTACCCATTGGGGTATCAGCATGTCCGGTTGATCCGAACGGATGAATTGACCACTTGTGCCATCGGCGCGCACCAGATAATACGGCTTGCCGTGTTTGGGCGTGATCTTCACGGCGTACACGAATCCGTTCGCACGATACTCCTTGATGAAGCCATCGCTGTCCTGACGAATCGTCACATCAGGCTCTGCCGACGGCGCTTCATCGTCCGCCGCGACCGCCAGCCACGGACAGGCGATCAACCCGCCGAGCAGTAACAGGCGATTCAGCGCGCGCATGATAACCTTGTGCCTTTGTCGTCAACGGTCCGCGCATTCTAGCGCCGACCCCGCCGAAAAGGTTGATCTTGCACATGAGTCTTGCGCCCCTCGTCCTGGTGGACGGTTCTTCTTATCTATACCGCGCGTTCCATGCGCTGCCGCCGCTCATGACCTCCAAAGGCCTGCCCACCGGTGCGGTCAAGGGCGTGCTGAACATGCTCAAAAGCCTGCGCAGGCAGTACCCCGAAAGCCCGTTTGCCGTGGTTTTCGATGCCAAGGGCGGAACGTTCCGCGACGCGCTGTACGGCGAATACAAAGCCAACCGCCCCAGCATGCCGGACGACATGCGCGTGCAGATCGACTTCCTGCACAACTGCGTGCGAGGCCTCGGCTATCCGCTGTTGTGCGTTGAAGGCGTGGAGGCCGATGACGTGATCGGCACCTTGGCGCGCAGCAGCGCGGCCGCCGACCGTCCGGTGGTCATCTCTACCGGTGACAAGGACATGGCGCAGCTGGTCGATGGCCACATCACGCTGGTCAACACCATGACCGGCAGTGTGCTGGACGTCGCCGGCGTGAAGGAGAAGTTCGGTGTTGGCCCGGAACACATCATCGATTACCTGGCGCTGATGGGCGACAAGGTCGACAACATCCCTGGCGTACCCGGTGTCGGTGAGAAAACCGCAGCGGGCCTGTTGGTGGGCATCAACGGTGGCCTGAAAGAGCTTTACGCGAACCTCGACAAAGTGGCAGCGCTGCCGCTTCGGGGCGCTAAATCCCTGCCGGCCAAGCTCGAAGAACACAAGGAAATGGCCTTCCTGTCCTACGAGCTGGCGACCATCAAGATCGACGTGCCGCTAGACATAGAGCTCGACGCCCTGCACTGCGGCGAGCCTGACCGTGAGGCGCTGATGGCGCTCTACACCGAGCTGGAATTCAAGAGCTGGATCACTGATCTGCAGCGTGACGCTCGCCAGGAAGGCGCGGAAGTCGTCCCTGCTGCCGAGCCAGCGCCTGTCATCGAGGCCAACTACGAACTCATTCTCGAGCAAACCCAATTCGACGACTGGCTGAAGAAGTTGAAAGCCGCTCAGTTGTTCGCTTTTGTGGTGCAGAGCAACGGCACCGATGCCCAACGCGCGCAAATCGTCGGCCTGTCGTTTGCGATCAAGACCCACGAAGCCTGTTACATCCCGCTCACCCATTCCTATATGGGCGTGCAGCAGCAACTGGATCGCGACGCGGTACTGAAAGCGGTCAAGCCCATGCTGGAGGACGCGAGCAAAATCAAGGTCGGCCAGCATGCCAAGTTTGCGATCAACCTGCTGGCCAACTGCGCCATCGATGGTGACCAGAGCCAGGGCATCAACGTGCAGGGCGTCAAGTTCGACACGATGCTTGAATCCTACGTGCTCGACTCCACTGCGACGCGTCACGACCGTGACAGCCTGGTCGCCAAGTACCTGGATCACACACCGGTCAATTTTCAGGACATCGCGGGCAAGGGCGCAAAACAGCTGACTTTCGACCAGATCGCGCTGGAGCAGGCGGGTACGTATGCGGCTGAAGAGGCTGACCTGACGCTGCGCCTGCACGAGGTGCTGCAGGACAGATTGGCCAAGACCCCGAGCCTGGCGCCAGTGCTGAACGACATCGAGATGCCACTTATGCCTGTGCTGGCGCGTATCGAGCGTCAAGGTGCACTGGTCGATGCCAATCTGCTGGGCAATCAGAGTGTCGAGCTGGGCAACAAAATGACCGAGCTTGAGCGCGAAGCGTTCGCCATCGCCGGTGAAGAATTCAATCTCGGCTCGCCCAAGCAGCTCGGTGTGATTCTCTACGAAAAGCTTGGCATGCCGATCATCAGCAAGACCGCCACCGGCCAGCCGTCCACGGCTGAAGCGGTGCTCGCGGAACTGGCCGAGCAGGAATATCCGCTGCCGAAAGTGCTGATGCAGTACCGCTCGATGAGCAAGCTGAAGAGCACGTACACCGACCGCCTGCCGGAGCAGATCAACCCGCGCACCGGGCGAATTCACACCTCCTACCATCAGGCGGTGGCGGTGACCGGGCGTCTGTCCTCCAGCGACCCGAACCTGCAGAACATCCCGATCCGGACCGCCGAGGGTCGTCGCATTCGTCAGGCGTTTGTCGCGCCCCAAGGCTACAAGCTGCTGGCGGCGGACTACTCGCAGATCGAACTGCGGATCATGGCGCATCTGGCCAAGGACGAAGGCTTGCTGCACGCCTTCCGCAACGACCTGGACGTCCACCGTGCAACGGCGGGCGAGGTGTTTGGTGTCGAACTGCCGGACGTGACCAACGACATGCGCCGTAGCGCCAAGGCGATCAACTTCGGTCTGATCTACGGCATGAGCGCATTCGGGCTGGCCAAGCAGATCGGTGTCGATCGCAAGCAATCCCAGGCGTACGTGGATCGCTATTTCGCGCGCTATCCGGGCGTGCTGGATTACATGGAGCGCACCCGTGCTCAGGCGGCGGAACAAGGGTACGTGGAGACCATCTTCGGTCGTCGCCTTTACCTGCCGGACATCAACGCGAAGAACCAGGCGCTGCGCAAAGGTGCCGAACGCATGGCGATCAACGCGCCGATGCAAGGTACGGCGGCGGACATCATTAAGCGAGCGATGGTAGCGGTGAATGGCTGGCTGGAAGCGTCAGGGCTGGATGCTCGCGTCATCCTGCAGGTTCACGATGAACTGGTGCTGGAAGTGCGTGAAGATCTGGTCGAACAGATCAGCAAGGACATCCGCGTGCACATGAGCGGCGCAGCCGAGCTGGATGTTCCGCTGCTGGTCGAAGTGGGTGTGGGGAATAACTGGGACGAGGCGCATTAATACGGCCTTGTCATTCCGATTCTGTTCGGAATCGGAACTGCGGCATCCATAAAATTTCCGCCGCTTTTGAACTTCGGCGGACAAACTCCGGTCTGAGTTTGCGAATGGCTGACGTAGCCATTCATGCTCCTATGTTGTGTTAAGTGTTGGCAGATATCCGGATCCCTCCCGAGAGGTCTGGACTTGGACCCCGAACTTCCCCTCCCCACATGAAGTCCGGGGTTTTTTTTGCCTGCGATTCAGGCCACCGGTGCCTTGTCTTCCAGCTCCATCCAGTCGGCCAGCACGGTATAAGCCTCTTCCAGGCCCATGCGCTTGGGTGCCGAAAACAGCTGGATGGTAATGGCGTCACCCCAACCCCGATGGATTTCCGACTGGACCTTGAGCAGGGTGTTCTTCGCCGCGCCGAAGGTCAGCTTGTCGGCTTTGGTCAGCAAAATGTGCATCGGCATGCCGCTGGCGATGGCCCAATCCAGCATCAGCAGATCGAAGTCCGTCATCGGGTGGCGGATGTCCATCATCAGGATCAACCCCTTCAGACTTTCACGGCCGCCCAGATAGGCTTCCAGGTGGCGCTGCCAATGCAGCTTCAGCGGAATCGGCACCTTCGCGTAACCGTAGCCCGGCAAGTCGACCAGGCGGCGGTCGTCATCCAGGCTGAAGAAGTTCAGCAACTGGGTACGCCCCGGGGTTTTCGAGGTGCGCGCCAGACTTGCATGGGTCAGGGTGTTCAACGCGCTGGATTTGCCAGCGTTGGAGCGGCCGGCGAAGGCGACTTCAAAGCCTTCGTCATCCGGGCATTGGTCGACTTTGGCAGCGCTGAGCATGAACTTGGCTTGTTGGCACAGGCCGAGAATTGGGTTCTTGAGTTGCATGGGATATCCGGTGAGGGCGTTGCGGCGTGCGCGGCAACGGGGTGTCGTTTTCCGTTCAATGGGCGCGAGTATATAATGCCGCAGATTTCATGTGTGCCTTGTCCGACCCCGGCGAGGGCATTGCCGAAGCGAAACCCCCATGGCGCGTAACCTCAGACCCACAAATACAGGCCGCCCCCCCAAGACAGTTAGCCGTGAAGGCGACCCTCTCAGCCGCATCGGATCAACCCATGAACGCATTTCTCTCGAGTCTGCTGTTGACCCTGAGCCTGAATGGCTTGGCGCAGGCCGCTGACTCGCCAGTGGGCGACCCGGTCGCCGGGCAAGCAAAGACGGCTGTCTGCGGCGCTTGTCACGGACCCGATGGCAATAGCCTGGTGCCCATCTTCCCGAAGCTCGCCAGCCAGGGCGAGCGGTATCTGCTCAAGCAACTGCACGACATCAAGGACGGTAATCGGGTTGTGCTGGAAATGACCGGCCAGCTGAACCCGCTCACCGGTCAGGACCTGGCCGACATCGCCGCTTATTACGCCGGTCAGAAAGGCAGCGTCGGCACTGCCGATCCCGATCTCGTCGCGCCTGGTGAAGCGCTGTTTCGCGGCGGCAAGCTCGATCAGGGCATGCCGGCCTGCATCGGCTGCCATTCACCAAACGGCGCGGGCATTGCAACGGCAGGCTTTCCGCACCTGAGCGGGCAGCACGCCGAGTACATCAAGAAACAGCTCACAGCGTTCCGCAAAGGTGACCGCATCAATGACGGCGACACCCTTGTCATGCGCACCATCGCCGCAAAGCTGAACGATAAGGATATCGAGGCGCTGGCGGCGTACATTCAAGGGCTGCATTGAGCGTCAGGCGCGCGATCCTGACGGACACGGTTGGTAAAACAAATTGCCGGCAGACCTGCCCGGACGGGCCAAAAAGGGTAGCGAACGGCTGCCCTTTTTTGTGGCCGCAGGCGTTACACTTGCGAACTCATATCACCTCGGCCGGTCGAACCGCGGCCACCGAAGTGACCTTCCATGCCCAGGAGTTAAGCATGCGTAATCTGATTCTCAGCGCCGCTCTGATTTTTACCAGCCTGTTCGGTTTGACCGCTCAAGCAGCAGAGCCCATCGAAGCCGGCAAGCAATACGTCGAGCTGAAAAGCGCTGTTCCTGTTTCCGAGCCGGGCAAGATCGAAGTCGTCGAAATGTTCTGGTACGGCTGCCCGCACTGCTACGCCTTCGAGCCCGTCATCAATCCATGGGCTGAAAAACTTCCCGCTGACGTGCACTTCATCCGCGTCCCCGCCATGTTCGGCGGCCCTTGGGACGCTCATGGCCAGCTATTCATTACCCTCGACACCATGGGCGTAGAGAAGAAAGTCCACACCGCCGTGTTCGACGCCATTCAGAAAGGCGGCAAGCGTCTGACCGACCCGAATGACATGGCCGAGTTCGTCGCCACCCAGGGCGTCGACAAGACCAAGTTCCTCGAAACCTTCAACTCGTTCGCTGTGAAGGGCAAGATCGCCCAATACAAGGAACTGGCCAAGAAGTACGAAATCACGGGCGTCCCGACCATGATCGTCAACGGCAAGTACCGCTTTGACCTCGGCACTGCCGGTGGTCCGGAGCAGGCGCTGCAAGTGGCCGATCAGCTGATCGCCAAAGAACGCGCGACGCTGACCGCCAAGTAAGGGCTGACCATGGCGCGCTGGGGAACTACTGGACGGGTCGTTGCCCGGCACACGCCGAAGGTCAACGAGCATCATCTTCACGAGACGGGCCTGCCGGCCGACGGTCGGCTTCGCCTGCTCAGCTTCAACATCCAGGTGGGCAACAGCACCGAACGCTACCGGCACTACCTGACCCGGGGCTGGCAGCATCTGCTGCCCCACAACGGTCGAGCCGGGAACCTGCAGAAAATCGGCGATCTGCTGCGTGACTATGATCTGGTCGCGTTGCAGGAAGCCGATGGTGGCAGCCTGCGCTCGGGCTACATCAATCAGGTCGAACACCTCGCCCAGCTCGGTTCGTTTCCGTACTGGCACCAGCAACTCAATCGAAACCTCGGGCGCCTCGCCCAGCACAGCAATGGCGTGCTCAGCCGTTTGCGTCCGTGGGACATCGAAGACCATCCGCTACCGGGCCCGGCCGGGCGTGGCGCCATTCTCGTTCGTTTCGGCGAAGGCCCGGATGCACTGGTCGTGGTGGTGATGCATCTGGCACTGGGCGCACGGACCCGCACACGGCAGCTGGCGTACATTCGCGAGCTGATTGGCGGCTATCGGCATCAGGTGCTGATGGGCGACATGAACACCCACGCCAATGACCTGCTGCAAACCTCGCCACTGCGCGATCTCGGCTTGCTTGCCCCGCAGGTTGAGGCGACTTTCCCCAGTTGGCGTCCCCAGCGATGCCTGGACCACATCCTCCTGAGCCCGACCCTGACCCTTGAAAAAGTGCAGGTGCTGGCCCAGCCCATTTCCGATCATCTGCCCGTCGCGGTGGAGATTCGCTTGCCGGCCTCATTAATCGGTGACTCGCTGCCGATAACAAGCACATCTCCTCGCGGACCTGTGGAATGACCGACGAAGCGCAGCGCTGGAAAGAAAAGTACCTCAAGAGCATCGAGCAGCAAGACAAACTGGAGCGGCGCTGGAATGCGCGGCTCGACTTGCTGCGTCGAGGCCTCGTGCGCAGCAGCCTGGCGGCCGAAGGTGCCGACAAGGCCGTTGATGCATGCATGAAGGAAATGCGTGAGATTGTTCGCAAGGACGACATGGACGCAGGCCTGGCCGCCTTGATTCCGCGCCTGGAAAAAGCGGTGCTGGAATCCGAGCAGCGTCGCGAGCAGCGCGTCGAGCAAATGGGCACGGCGTTGACGTCGTTGGTCGCGCAACTGCAGGCATTGCCGTTGCCGAAGGACGTCAGCAAGCCGCTCAAGCGATTCGCCAAGGGCCTGGAAGATCGCATCAATCAGGCCCGTGAGCTGCCGCTGCTGTTAAGCGAGTTGAGCGGACTTCAAGGGCAGGCGCTGTCGCAGATCGAACACCCGGATGAAGCGTCCCGTCCGGGTTTTCTGCAGCGATTGTTCGGCAGTCACCGTGAGGCTGGCAGCGAAGGTGATGATTCAGCCCCGTTGGCCCATCCAGTTAACGAACCGGCCGGGGTGCAGGTTTCTGATGATGCGCTGCAGCATTCATCCGCCATGCCGGAGGCTGCCCCAGAGAACACCGAACTGGAGGCGGAACTTCGCAGCACCGTCCCGCCGGTTCCCCAGCCTGTCGCCCAAGAGCCTGAGCGCGCCATCCCGGAGTCCCACCCGGAAGTTGCAGTCGAGCGGGTAATGTCCGAGCCCGAGCCGGCCCAGTCAGACGAAGAGCCCGAGGCGCCGCTCCACACCGCTGACGTCCCGCAGCCCTCCGCCGCCGAGTCTTCACACGCCGAAGCTTCCGAGCCTGCGGCTGAAGCGCCCTCTCCCGACCCTGAAGAGACCGACGAAACCGTCGCTATTACCGACGACATCGATATCCTCGCTGAAGACGACGAGCCTGATGAGACCGCCGCCGAAGAAGACAGCCCCTACGCGCTGCCCTCCTCGCCCGAACCAAGTTACAGCTCGGTCGCCGCCCACATCGAAGAAACGCTGCTGGGTCTGCTCGATGAACTGACGCTGCCCGAACACCATCGTGCGCAAGCCGATGCCATGCGCGTCCGGCTGGAGCATGGGCTGAACTGGTACGAACTGCTGCCGATCCTCGACGACCTTGCTGTGCTGATGCTCGCCGTCACTGACAGCGGCCAGCATGAATTCGAGGCCTATCTCAAACAGCTCAATGAGCGGCTGGAGTCGTTCCAAAGTGGCTTGCTGGCAGCCAGCGAAAACCATGCCGATCAGCAATCGGCGTCACGGCAACTGGACCATCAACTGCGCGAGCACGTCGATGACCTGCAAATCAGCGTGCAGCAGGCGGCCGATCTCGACAGCTTGAAGCAGGTGCTGGAGAGGCGCCTCGAAGGGCTGATTGGCACCATGGATCATCATCAGCAGCAACGCGATCAACGCGAGCAGGAAGTCGCTACCCGCCTGCAAGCCCTCTCCAGTCGCGTGGCCACCATGGAGCAGGAGGCGCTGGGCTTCCGGGTTCATCTGGAAGAGCAACGGCAAAAGGCCCTGATCGATACGCTGACAGGCCTGCCAAACCGCGCGGCATGGAATGAGCGGCTGGAGCGAGAGATTGACCAGCTGCAGCGTAAGCAATCAAGCCTGCTGCTCGGCATTCTCGACCTGGATCACTTCAAGCGTATCAACGACGGCTACGGGCATCTGGCGGGTGACAAGGTGCTGAAGATCATCGCCGGGCAGCTGCGAAAGCGATTGCGGGCTTCGGACTTCATTGCGCGATTTGGCGGGGAAGAGTTCGTGCTCCTGCTGCCGACCACGCCGATGGATGAGGGGTTGGCGCTGCTGGAGCGTCTGCGCGAAGGCATCGAACAGTGCCCGTTTCACTTCAAGGGCGAGCGGGTGACGGTCACGGTGTCCATGGGCATCACGGCGTTCTCCCAGGGTGAGCGCAGTGATGTTGTGCTCAAGCGTGCTGACCAGGCGCTGTACCGCGCCAAGGACGAGGGGCGAAACCGCATCGAGCAGGGCTGAGACGGTTCGTCTGGTTGGCTGCGTGGGGATGATGCATTTTTGAATGCGTCACCGACGTTACGTTACACTGTTGCATTATTTGCCTACACGTCGTGCCCCCATGAAGTCTATTTCTGCCCTGTTTCTGTTGTTGCTGCTGAGCGCTTGCAGCAGCGGTCCGAAGATCGATACCAGCCATCCTTCCGTCAATTTCGACAGTCGCGTGCAGTTTGTTGTGGTCCATTACACCTCTGCCTCCCTCGATCGGTCGTTGGCATTGCTGACCCACGGTGAGGTCAGCGCGCATTACCTGATCGGCGACGGTCCAGCCACCACCTACAAGCTGGTCGACGAATCCCAGCGCGCGTGGCATGCCGGCGAAAGCGAATGGGACGGGCGCACCTGGCTCAACTCAAGCAGCATCGGCATCGAGATCGTCAACCCGGGCTACCGCGACACGCCCACCGGCCGGCTTTGGTATCCCTACAGCGAGGCGCAGATTCAAGCGCTGATCGTGCTGCTCAAAGACATCGTCAAACGCAATCACATCGAACCGCGCCACGTCATTGGCCACAGTGACATCGCGCCCCTGCGCAAGCTCGATCCGGGCCCGTTGTTCCCTTGGAAGCGGCTGGCCCAGGAAGGTCTGGGAATCTGGCCGGATGAACAGCAAGTCGCACAGCGTCAGACGCAGCTGATGGGCGTCGTGCCAAATATCGTGTGGTTTCAGCAGCAATTGGCGCTGCTGGGTTACCCGACGCCGCAGACCGGAGAGCTGGACATTGCGACACGTCACACGCTGGCTGCGTTCCAGATGCACTACCGACCACAGAAATTTGACGGTGAGCCGGATCTGCAAAGTGCGGCTATTCTGCAAGTACTTAACTTCAAGCACTAAATTCCGCTAATGTCGCTTTTTTCCGGGCTATTGCTGCGCTTGTTGCTATACCGCAGTGGTTATGGAAATCCCACCCTCTGGATGACTGTCGATGCTCACGGCGACGCCGCGACTGCGCTCTTTCCTTTATCGTCCCTGGCTTCTGGCATTAATGGCCGCGCTGTTAAGCGCGGCCATCCTGCTGGCGGGCAGCTTCGGGCTGGCGATGCATCAGGCCCGGCAGGACGAACGTGCGCAGATGAATGCTCAGGGCGAGCGCTTTCTGGTGCGGCTGGAGCAGTTGTTTGGCCAGTTGAGGGCCGGGCTCGATCAGCTTGAAGCGCAATCGCTGCGCGGGTGCAGCCCTGAGATGATCGGGCAGTTGCGTCAGGTGAACTCGCGCTACCGTTTTATCTACGAAGCGGCGTACGTCAGCGAAAGCCAGTTCTGCTCCAGCTGGACGCGGCAGAGCCTGATTGGCAAGCCCAGGCCACCGGACATTCGCGGCCCTACCTACGACTACTGGCTCAACACCTCCACCCAGCCTGACGACAACCTGGCTTCATTGATGCTTGGGCGCGGAGAGTTTCGTGTGTCCACCTCCCGCGGCCATTTGACTGACGTCGTCGACCTGCCGGCGGGCGGCAGTCTGGTGGTGGTGCTCGATCGCGGGTCCAAAGCAGTCCCGGTCCTGGGCCCCGCTCAGGCATGGCCGCCCACACCGGACTGGTCGCCGACCTCCACCGAAACGCTGATGACCACTCAGGACAAACTCGTCTACCGGATGCCGACCCAGAGCCCGGAGTATCAACTGGTCTTGATAACGCCGCGCAGTGCCTTGCAACAGAAGATCACCGGTGCGTGGTGGCTGCTGGTCCCGGCCAGTCTGTTGATTTCATTGTTCATCGGCATTCTCGTTCTGCAACTGGTGCGTCAGCGTCAGTCGCTGGGCGGTGAGCTGCATGGAGCACTGCGCCGCGGCGAGCTGAAGGTTTTGTATCAGCCCATTTTCGACCTCAATACCCGGCTGTGCGTGGGCGCTGAGGCCCTGGTGCGCTGGCGTCGACCGGACGGCACGCTGACCAGCCCTGACCTCTTTATCCCGCTGGCGGAAAACACCGGGCAGATCCGCCAGATCACCGACTTCGTGCTTCAGCAGTTGCTTGAACAGCTGGGCCATCTGTTACGCGCCAATCCGCACCTGTACGTATCGGTCAATCTGGCAGCGTGCGACGTCATGGCCCCACGCATCGGTCGGGTGACGGCGAAGCTGCTGGCGTTGCACCGGGTAGCGCCTCGGCAGATCGCGTTTGAAGTCACCGAGCGCGGTTTGGTGGACGTGGTGGTCGCCCGCAACCATCTTCAGGCGCTGCGCGATCGGGGCCATCAGGTGCTGATCGATGATTTCGGCACCGGCTATTGCAGCCTGGCCTATCTGCAGACGTTGCCGGTGGATTGCCTGAAAATCGACAAAGCGTTCATTGACGCCCTCGGTCACGATGCCGCCAGCAGTGGCGTGGCGCCGCACATCATTCGCATGGCCCATGCGCTGCAACTGCGGGTGATCGCCGAAGGCATCGAGTTTGAGTCCCAAGCAATGCTGCTGAAAAGCGAAGGGGTGATTTACGGCCAGGGCTGGCTGTTCGCACGGCCGCTGAGCGCGACCAAGTTCACCGAACTGATCACCGGGGGCAGGCGCAGCGCCGGGCGTCGTGCGGATGACGTGGCGTAGTCCAGCGAGACCGTATTACAGCGGCAGCGCCATGTAAAACTGCGTGCCCTGCCCCGGTCGGGAGTAAACGCCCATGCGTCCGCCGTGCAACTGAACGATTTCCTTGCACAACGCCAGCCCCAGGCCTGCGCCGCCTTTCTTGCGTCCAACCTGAACGAACGGCTCGAAGATCCGGGCCTGCTGGCCGTAGGCAATGCCCTCGCCGTTGTCTTCCACGCTGATGATCAAGCGCTCCCCATGACGCCTTGCCTGCAGGCGGATCAGGCCGGATTTCGGGGTATGGCGCAGGGCGTTATCAAGCAGATTGTCGAGCACTCGGTCGAGCTGCGCTTTGTCCGCCTGTACCCGTGGCAGCGGCTCTTGGGTTTCCAATAGCACCATGACGTCCTGGTCGTGGGCGGTGTCGGCAAAGCGCTGACGCGCCGATTCGAGCAATTCACTGATATCACAGGGCTCGAGTGCCAGCTTTTGCAGACCGTTCTGATAGCGCGAGAAGTTGAGCAGGTCGTTGATCAGCTGCATCAGCCGCTGCATTTCTTCGTTAACGGTGTCGAGCAGGTCCTTCTCGCGCGAGTCCGGCGGGAAATGCACGCGTTCCTGAAGCAGTCCGAAGGCCATGTGCATGCCGGTGACGGGCGTGCGCAACTCGTGGGAGGCCCGTAGCACGAACTCACTGCGCACGCGCTCGAACGCCCGCTGTTCGGTGACGTCGTGCAGCACCATCACGGCGCCGACGATGTGCCCTTTGGTGTGGCTGACCGGCGTGAGGCTATAGGTGAGCAGACGAACTTCGCCGTCGATCTCGATGGATAGGTCATCGGGCGCCCGTTCCAGCGTGCCACCGCGCAATACCAGGTAAAGCTGTTCGTCCAGTTCGGGACGTTGCAGCGCTTCGCCAAGACCCTGGCCCAGACGACTTTCTTCCCAGCCCAGCTGCCGTTGCGCAACCGGGTTCAGGTGTTCAAGCCGACCCTGGCGGTCGATCATCAGCAAGCCGTCGTCGATGCTGTCCAGCACCGCCTGCAGACGCTGCTGACCGGCGAGCAACTCATCGACGTTGGTTTTCTGATGTTGGCGCAGGGCGTCGGCCATCATGCCGAAACGGTGGGTCAGCAGGTTCATTTCGTCAGATGAGGACGTGGGCAGCGTGACGTCGAAATCACCTTGGGCAATCCGGTCCGCCGCCTTGGCTAACTGCTCGATGGGGCCGCCGAAACGCCGGGCGATGCCGTGGGCGGTGACGAAACCGATAACCAGCACTGCCAGCCCCACCAATCCCAGCAACGCCGAGACCCAGAGCGCTCGCGATCTTGAGGCGCTTTCTGCCTGGCTGATGTTCTCAAGCGCCTGGCGGTGGGCGTCGAGCAGACCATTGCGCAACGTGTTAAACGCCTCGGTCACAGCCTCATCGTCGCGGATCGCGTCACCATGTGCGCTGGACTGCTCGATGGTTTTGACGAAGCGGGCATAGTTCACCCGGGCGGTTTCGAACCCGCTGGGAACGCCGGTTTGCTGATCATGTTCGATGCCCTGATCAAGCAGGTTCTGGAACTGTTCCTGATTGCGCTTGATATCCGCCTGATCAGGGCTTTCCTGAAGCAGCAGGACCAGCTGATCGCCCAGGTTCTGTCGCAGCTTCAGGCCGATATCGAGTGTGGTGAAGTTGTGCCGAATCGACGATTCCTGAGATTTGGCCATCTGCATAACGCTGACGAGCCCCAGCACCAACCCTAAGAGGGCGACGGTGATGAGGGCCGAAATACTCAGAAAGAGTCGGGTGCGCAACTTCATCGCAAACATCATCGGCGCCCTGTCACAGGTTGTACTGCTTACGTTTTCGGTACAGCGTCGATGCGTCGATGCCCAGTGTGCGTGCGGCTTGATCCAGCGTATCGCTGGTGGCCAGTACCGCGCCGATGTGGGCTTTCTCCAGCTCATCAAGGCTCAACGCTGCGCCGACGCGCGGGGCATTGTTGGCTGGCTGTTCGGCCATGCCGAGGTGGGTGATTTCGACTTTTTCCTGCGGGCAGATAATGCTCGCCCGCTCGATCACGTTGCGCAGCTCGCGGATGTTGCCGGGCCAGCGGTAGTTGAGCAGCGCGCTGCGAGCCTGCTCACTGAAGCCGCGCGCCGGGCGGCTGTATTCCTTGACGAAGCGCGCCAGGAAGCGGTCCGCCAGCGTCAGAATGTCTTCGCTTCGCTCGCGCAGAGGGGGCAGATTCAGGGTAATCACGTTCAGGCGATACAACAGATCCTCGCGGAAGCGCCCTTCGCGGACCATGTCTTCGAGGTTCAGGTTAGTTGCCGCCAAAATGCGCACGTCAGCGCGACGGGTCACCGGGTCACCGACGCGTTCATATTCCTTGTCCTGAATGAAGCGGAGCAATTTTGGCTGCAGCGTGAGCGGGAAGTCGCCGATTTCATCAAGGAACAATGTGCCGCCGTCTGCCTGATTCACCCGACCGAGTGTGCTCTCGCTGGCACCGGTGAAGGCGCCGCGGCTATGGCCGAACAGCTCGCTTTCCATCAGCTCGGCGGTGAGGGATGGGCAGTTGATGGTCACGCACGCCTTTTTGGCGCGCTTGCTCCAGCCGTGAATCGCCCGGGCCAATTCGCCCTTACCCGTACCGGATTCACCGAGGATAAGGATGTTGGCGTCGGTGTTGGCGACCTGGCGGGCGGTTTCGAGGATCGCCATCATCGACGGGCTGTGGGAATCCAGGCCGTCTTTTGGTTTGCGAACCTCGCCTTCAAGGGCTTCAAGTCGCGCGGACAACTGGCGGACTTCGAGCTGCTTGGCGGTGGCGAGGCGCAGTTGATCCGGACTGCAGGGCTTGACCAGATAATCGGCAGCGCCGGCCTGGATCGCATCCACGGCGGTGTCGACGGCCGAGTGCGCGGTGACAATCACCACGCGCATCCAGGGCGCCTGCACGCGCATTTGCGCCAGAACATCCAGCCCGTTGTCCTCACCCAGACGCAGGTCGAGGAAACATACGTCGAATACCTGACGCTGCAACAGCGATTCCGCCTGCGCCGCGCTGTTGGCGGTGGCTACGCTGTAGCCTTCATCTTCCAGGCAATAACGGAAGGTGCGAAGGATGGCGGACTCATCATCCACGAGCAGAATACGGCCCTGATTCTCAGCGGCTGCTTCCATGTTTCCTACGCTCCTCAATGAATAGTCTGTGTTAGTCCCGGAAACATCGGGCAAGTTGCATGGTTCATTCTGATTGATTCTTTGCGCTGCATGGTAGCGATCTTCTGAAAAAGCCGTCATGCGCTGATCCATGACAGCTCATGTCCCCAGTGGTCAACACGGATCCTTGTTCAGGCAAAATCAGGCCACGCCGAACATCTGGGCGAAAGACCAGTCTGTCCAGGGGTACCTTTTTGCAATTGTCTGGAGATTCCCATGCCCACGTTGAAGAAGATCGCCCTGGCCATTACCACTGCCAGCCTGCTCGGACTGACGCCCGTCATCGCCCACGCAGCAGCCGCCGATCTGCAGACCCAGCTGGCCGAGGCGCGCCAGGAGGGTTCGATCTGGACCGCCTTTGCCCTTAACCGGCATTTGAGCCCGTTCAAGATCAGCGTGGACGTGGAACAAGGCACTGCGATCCTCAAGGGAAAGGTCGAGAACCAGGTCGACAAGGATCTGGCGGCGCAGATAGCGGGCGACATTCAGGGAATCAACAAGGTCGATAACCAGCTTGAGATCGACCCGCAGGTCGCTGCCGATCCGGGCACCAAAGCCACCATGGCTCAGCGCTTCGACGACGCGACGCTGACTGCAACCATCAAATCCAAGCTGCTGTGGAACAGCGTGACAGAGGCGTTGAATATCGACGTCAGCGCCGCCCAGGGGGTCGTCACCCTCAAGGGCCAGGCGAAAGACGCGGAGGCCAAGCTGTTGGCCGGAAGCCTGGCCACCAACACGGACGGCGTGACGGAGGTGAACAACCTTATCAGCGTCAGCGCGCGGGATACTCAGGCGATCAAGGAGCAAAGCGAGCAGCAGGCCAACAGTGTTCGCGAAGAGTTCAGCGACGCATGGATCACCAGCAAGGTGAAATCCAGTCTTATATATAGCCGCACTCTCGACGGTTTGAACATCAAGGTTGAGACCAAAAACGGTGTAGTGACGCTGGACGGTGTGGTGGCTAACTACGCCGAGAAGGAATTGGCGGTCGAGATCGCGCGCAACATCCGCGGGGTCAAAGGCGTAGACGCCGACACTCTGCGCGTGACAGCGCGCAGTGCGGGTTAGAGCGTTGCACGGCGGCCGAACGACGGATGTCAGAACATAATTCGCATCCGGAATGAATTCGGTCGCACACGTGGTGTCGGGACATTCGTGCATTCCGCACGATGGCAAATGTTCAATCGTGCAGCTTGCGTGTACGACACTTCTGAGTAGGCAATTTAACTCATTGATTTATAAGGATTAATTGATTATCTGAAAGCTGGCACACAGCGTGCAATATCCCTGATAACAAAGGCCCGGACAGACGGCCGACAAGATTGCCAGGAGTCAGCTGAATGAACGCTCAACATCTCGCCAACAAACTGCGTATCTCCCCTCTGCATTTGCAGCAAGGTCTGTTTGCCAGTCTGGCGTTGATGATTACGCTCATTGTTGTGCAGCAGTTCAATCACTGGAATCAGAATCATGAAGTGACTCAAGCGCACTACTCCCACGCCTACACCGCACCCTTTGCCAAGGCAAGTGCGTTGAAGGCCTCGGATGTGGCCCTGAGCATGCAAGTTGATGACGCGGCCGCTACTACTGATGAAGCGCCACGTCAGCAAAGCTGGGTTTTCTGATCCTCCGGGTCGAAGACGCGATCTACCCCGAGGGTCATCCCGACGCCTCGACGTAGCAAAAAATCAATAAACAGTAAGGAGATTCACCATGTTGAGTTGGGCAATCACATTTCTGATCATCGCTATCGTTGCAGCCGTCCTTGGTTTTGGTGGTATCGCAGGTACTGCTACCGGTATTGCCAAGATCCTGTTCGTGGTCTTCCTGGTTATGTTCGTGGTGTCGTTCTTCTTTGGCCGTCGCGGCCGAGGCTGAATATGGGCTTCAAGCATTTCCATGCACTAATACTGGCGCTCCTTGGGAGCGCCAGCGTTACAGCTATGGCGGCCAACGACGGTCAATCTCGGGTGAACGAGCTTTTGAGCTCGGATTCCGAGTACCGCGAAACGTGGTCGAGCGTAGTGAAGAAGGAAGAGCGACTGCCCGATTGGGTGATCAATCTCTCCGGCGCCGCTGAGCAGATGAATGCCGTGACCGAAGACGGCGACAAGTACTTGGTAGGGCCGCTCTGCGAAACCCAGGACACTTGCCGCACCAAGCGACTCATTGTGGCGTTCAGCCTGAACAAGTCCCATGCGTACGCGATGTTGGTCGAAGTGCCTGCGGGACTTCCCGCAGACAAATCACCCGCGCGCCATGCGGATTACCGGTTTTTGGGCAAGCCGGATGAAGGCATGCAAGGCCTTCTGAAAGAACAGCTCAAGAAAGATCCGAACTGGTATTGATTCGAATGACGGGAGACCTGTCCCTGACAGACCTTCCTGATAGACGCGCAGCCCGAAGACGGTGCGCGTATGACCAAGGGGCCGGGGCGTTACGATCAACGGAGTGATTGAAGCGTCCTAGGTGTACAAGGAGTACTCCCACGCGTGGGCCGGGTCAGGCAAGCCGCAACACAGGTCCATCGTCCGATACGGTCTTAGCCTCTATCGACCGTGGACTTGTGAGGCGCAAACGATCGCTATTCCCTCCAAAGTCGCCCGCCCTCAAGCGTCCTACATAGCCTCTTCCACGTTTCCTACGACCGTATATCGCCCGGAAATCCCTCTTTTGAACGGCTGTCTGCCGTCCGTGCGCAATCCCTACCCTCGCCACAAAACCGTAAGCGAATCCGCGGCAGGCGACGTATTAGCCACTTCTCAGCATTCCTGTGTCAGGCAAATCCGCCCTCTTTTGGCGCAATGCAGCGTAAGTGATTGATTTGCATTATGCCGATTCGGCATGGGGTAGTCGTTTACGGCATTAGACGATGGCGGTCACCGTGGGAATAGTTGCGCCTTTTTCGCCTGCTCAGAGCTCGGATGCTCGCCTGCGGCCACTCACGAGACAGTCCTGACGGCGACCGCGGCGTCGCGCTTGCTGGCAAGCGCAATGATGAACGTGTGGTTGGGGGATGTCCCGGCATCGACAACAAGGTAATGACATGAAGAAGGCAAAACTGAGCCTCGCCTGGCAGATCCTCATCGGCCTGGTACTCGGCATCGCCATTGGCGCCGTTCTGAACCATTTCAGCACCGAGAAAGCCTGGTGGATCAGCAATGTGCTGCAGCCAGCGGGCGACATCTTTATCCGCCTGATCAAGATGATCGTTATCCCGATTGTGATCTCATCCCTGGTCGTCGGTATCGCAGGCGTTGGCGACGCCAAGAAGCTCGGCCGTATCGGTCTGAAGACCATTCTCTATTTTGAAATCGTCACCACGATTGCCATTGTCGTCGGTCTGCTGCTGGCCAACGTCTTCCATCCCGGCACTGGCATCGACATGAGCACTCTGGGCACGGTGGACATCTCGCAGTACCAGAAGACCACCGCTGAAGTGCAGCATGACCATGCCTTCGTTGCGACGATCCTCAACCTCATTCCGTCGAACATTTTCGCGGCGGTTGCCCGTGGCGACATGCTGCCGATCATCTTCTTCTCGGTGTTCTTCGGGCTGGGTCTGTCGAGCCTGAATGCCGAAGTGCGTGATCCGCTGGTGAAGGTCTTCCAGGGCGTTTCGGAGACCATGTTCAAGGTCACCCACATGATCATGAACTACGCGCCAATCGGCGTATTCGCACTGATCGCCGTGACCGTCGCCAACTTTGGCTTCGCCTCGCTGCTGCCGTTGGCCAAGCTGGTGATTCTGGTGTACGTCGCCATCGCCTTCTTTGCCTTCGTGGTGCTGGGCCTGATTGCGCGCCTGTTCGGCTTCTCGGTGCTCAAGCTGATGCGCATCTTCAAAGACGAACTGGTGCTGGCCTACTCCACCGCCAGCTCCGAAACCGTGCTGCCGCGCGTGATCGAGAAGATGGAGGCGTACGGCGCGCCCAAAGCCATCAGCAGCTTCGTGGTGCCCACCGGCTACTCGTTCAACCTCGACGGTTCGACGCTGTATCAAAGCATCGCAGCGCTGTTCATCGCGCAGCTGTACGGCATTGATCTGTCGATCGGCCAGCAGTTGATGCTCGTCCTGACCCTGATGGTGACCTCCAAAGGCATCGCCGGTGTGCCGGGCGTATCGTTTGTGGTGCTCCTGGCAACCCTGGGTAGCGTGGGCATTCCGCTGGAAGGCCTGGCGTTCATTGCCGGCGTCGACCGCATCATGGACATGGCGCGCACAGCGCTGAACGTGATCGGCAACGCACTGGCTGTGTTGGTGATCTCGCGCTGGGAAGGCATGTACGACGACGCCAAAGGCGAGCGCTACTGGAACTCCCTGCCACACTGGCGTGGCAAGGACCCTCTGCCGGCGGGTCAATCGACGGTCGAGTAATCACTGTCTGGCGTGAATCATCAAACCCTGGCCCCGGCCGGGGTTTGTTGTTTCTGCCCCCGCCGTTATCATCGCCGCATCTTGCGAGGGGATTTGTATGCTGAACGGCCTATGGCTTGGGTTTTTCGTGGTCGCGGCTATATCTGCGCTGGCGCAATGGCTGGTCGGGGGCAATGCCGGCGTTTTTGCCGCCATGGTCGAGAGCATCTTCGCCATGGCCAAGTTGTCGGTGGAAGTCATGGTGCTGTTGTTCGGCACCCTGACCCTGTGGCTGGGCTTTCTCAACATCGCCGAAAAGGCCGGGATCGTCGACTGGCTGGGCAGGGTCCTGGCGCCGCTGTTTCATCGCCTGATGCCTGAAGTGCCGCGCGGCCACCCGGCGCTGGGCCTGATCACCCTCAACTTCGCCGCCAACGCGCTGGGTCTGGACAACGCCGCCACGCCCATCGGCCTCAAGGCCATGCGCTCGCTGCAAGAGCTCAATCCCAGCAAGACCATCGCCAGCAATGCGCAGATCCTCTTTCTGGTGCTCAACGCCTCTTCGCTGACGCTGCTGCCCGTGACCATCTTCATGTACCGCGCTCAGCAAGGCGCGGCTGACCCCACCATGGTGTTCTTGCCCATCCTGCTCGCCACCAGCGCCTCGACGCTGGTCGGCCTGCTGTCAGTGGCCTTCATGCAGCGCCTCAAGTTGTGGGACCCGGTGGTGCTCGCTTACCTGATTCCCGGCGCCTTGCTGCTGGGCGGCTTCATGGCAGTACTGGCCGGGTTGTCCGCTGCTGCGCTGTCGAGCCTGTCATCGGTACTGGGCAATGTGACGCTGTTCGGCATCATCATGCTGTTCCTGGTGATCGGCGCGCTTCGCAAGGTGAAGGTGTACGAAACCTTCGTTGAGGGCGCGAAGGAAGGCTTCGACGTCGCCAAGAACCTGCTGCCCTATCTGGTCGCGATGCTCTGCGCTGTTGGGGTACTGCGAGCATCAGGCGCGCTGGATCTGATTCTTGAGGGGATTCGTCACGGCATTCAATGGATGGGCATGGACACCCGTTTCGTCGATGCCCTGCCGACTGCACTGGTCAAGCCGTTTTCCGGCAGCGCGGCGCGGGCGATGCTGATCGAGACCATGAAAACCCAAGGCGTCGACAGCTTCCCGGCCCTCGTTGCGGCGACCATTCAAGGCAGCACCGAAACCACGTTCTATGTACTGGCGGTGTATTTCGGTGCCGTGGGCATCCAGCGCGCGCGACACGCAGTGGGCTGCGCGCTGCTGGCCGAATTCGCCGGTGTGGTCGCTGCGATTGCCGTCTGCTATTGGTTCTTCGGCTCGGCGGTGTAACGCCTCTCGCCCTGCTCAACGGTCCACTGCAACACTTGGGCGGCCAGGGTATCGCTGGCCTGGCCGAACGCCGAGACCACCGCCGGCACCTGCTTGTCGGCCACCGGCTGATGCACTTCAAAGCGCCGACTCGCCACAATCCGCTGGCGATCGTCGACCAGCCGCGCATCAAGGCGGATCACCACTTCAATGGCGGTTCCCCGATACTCGCTCTGGAACGCCTGCAACTCCGCGCCCAATTCATAATCAGCCTGCAGATTGCTGTCATCAGTGCTGATCGACTGCACTCGCCCATCGCGATAGAAAGCATCGGTCAGACGGTTGCGCAGCAGGACCGGCGCCGGATCACTCCAGCGCGCGCCCTTGTAGCTGCTGATCACATTACCCTGGGGGATAACCGCGATGCGCGGGCTGTCCAGTGTCTCGCTGGACTTGGGCCGTACCACCCGCAAGGACCACGCCACGGGGGAGGTCCCTTTGCTCGCAGGCAATGCCGTTGGCAACCGGTAGACGTCTGAAGGCGCTTGCTCGGGGAGGATCGAGCAGGCGCCGAGCGACAACAGCGTTGCCGCCAACAACAGCCGAGTAATGGATTGACCGACACGCCTCATGGCTCGAACTCCTTATTCTTCTCGTTGCCCAGCAAGTAGCCGCTCGGGTTGGCATTCAGGCTGCGCGAGATGGTTTTCAGTGAGCTGAGGGTCTCACGCAGCTCGCGGATTGCCGGGCCCAGTTCGCCCAGCCCTTGCAGCCCCTCGTTCACCGAATTCTGGTTGTTCTTGAGCAACACATTGATGGTATTGCTGCTCTGTTCGAGGGACTTCATCGCCTCTTGTGCGCTGGCGATGGTTTGCCTGCCATCGCTGGTCAGCAGCTGGTTGGCGTTGCGCATCAGCGTAGAGGTTTGCTCCAGGGTCGCGCCGGCCTGCTTGCTCAGGAGCGTCATCTGCTTTAAGGCCTGACGAATGTCGTCGCGCTGATCGGAGATCGCTCCAGTGGTTTGCTCCAGATGCTGCAACGTGCGCGACAGCGTCTCCACGTTATTCGAAGAAAACATCGCGTTGGCGTTATGCAGCAATGTGTTGGTGCCGCTGAGCAAGTCGTCGCTGTCGTTCAACAGGCGGGAGATGGGCGACGGCGAGGCGATGATCACTGGCAGGTTGCCGCCCTCGCCTTTCAACGCCTCGCTTTGCGGTGTGCCACCGCTGAGCTGGATGAGCGATGTACCGGTGATGCCGGCCAGTGCCAGTTTTGCGTAGGTGTCACGCTTGATCGGGGTTTCCCCGGCAACACGGATCTGTGCCAGCACCCGGCGCGGGTCCTGGGGATCGAGGCGCAACTGCACGACGTCACCGACCTTGATACCGCTGTACTGCACCGGACTGCCGCGAGACAAACCGGTCACCGCCTCGTTGAAGACAACCTGATAGTCCTTGAAGGCCGAGTCGACGCTGGATTTCGCCAGCCACAGACCGAACAGCAGTGCGGCGGCGACCACGATGACCGTGAACAGACCGATCAGAACGTGATGGGCGCGGGTTTCCATCATGAGACCTCGTGTGGGTAGGTGGCCGCTGAATAGGCCGAGCGGCCGCGCGGGCCATGGAAGTATTCGTGAATCCACGCGTCTTTGGTCGCAGACACCCTGTCGATGCTGTCCGCGACCAGTACACGCCTCTGCGCCAGCACGGCGACGCGGTCGGTGATTGTATAAAGCGTGTCGAGGTCGTGGGTGACCATGAACACGCTCAGTCCCAAGGCGTCGCGCAGCGTCAGGATCAACTGGTCAAACGCGCCGGCGCCGATCGGATCGAGCCCGGCAGTGGGTTCGTCCAGAAACAGAATGTCCGGATCCAGGGCCAGTGCTCGCGCCAGCGCCGCGCGCTTGATCATGCCCCCGGAGAGCGACGCGGGGTATTTATGAGCCGCTGACAGCGGCAGTCCGGCCAGCGCCATTTTGATCCCGGCCAGATGCTCGGCTTCCTCCCGGCTCAGCCCGGCGTGTTCGATGAGCGGCAGCGCGACGTTCTCCGTAATGGTCAGCGAAGAGAACAGCGCGCCTTTCTGGAACAGGACACCGAAACGTCGTTCAACCTGAGAGCGCGCCTTGTCGGACAGATTCAGCAGGTCCTGACCCAACACGCGGACACGTCCAGCGTCGGGTCTCTGCAGCCCGACAATGCTGCGCAGTAACACCGACTTGCCGGCGCCGGAGCCGCCCACCACGCCAAGGATCTCTCCGCGATACAGATCCAGATCGAGGTTCTCGTGCACCACTTGCGGGCCGAAGCGATTGCTCAGGCCGCGAACCTCAATCACCGTCTCGACGGGTTGTACGCAGCGGCGGGTCACCAGCCAATCTCCATGCAGAACATCGCGACCAAGGCGTCCAGCACGATGACCACGAAAATGGACTGCACCACGCTCGATGTCGTGTGAGCCCCGACCGATTCGGCGCTGCCCTCGACCTTGAAGCCTTCCAGGCACCCAATGGCGGCGATGAAGAACGCAAATATCGGCGCTTTGGCGATACCTACGAGGAAGTGCTGCACGCCGATGTCGGCCTGCATCAACGACAGAAACATCGCCGGCGAGATGCCCAGCGACAACGCGCAGACCACGCCGCCACCGACAATGCCGCAGATCATCGCGAGGAAGGTCAGCATGGGCAGCGAGATGAGCAACGCAAGCACGCGGGGCAGCACCAGAAGCTCTGTAGGACTCAGCCCCAGGGTTTGCAGCGCATCCAGCTCCTCGTTGGCTTTCATCGAGCCGATCTGCGCGGTGAATGCGCTGGCCGTACGACCGGCGAGCAGGATGGCGGTCAGCAACACTGCGAATTCCCGCAGGAATGAGAAGCCGATCAGGTCAACGGTGAAAATCGTCGCGCCAAAAGCCTTTAGCACCGTGGCGCCGAGAAAGGCCACCACGGCGCCAACCATGAACGTCAGCAGCGCCACAATGGGCGCTGCGTCCAGACCGATTTGCTCGATGTGGGCGATAACGGATGTGGTGCGCCAGCGCCGAGGGCGAAACAGCGTGGAAGCGAAGGTCTGCAGGATGAGCCCGATGAAGCCGAGCAGTTGCAGCGTATCCTTCCAGATCACCTCCACCGCCGCGCCAATTCGCGCCAGCAGCTGCATGCCCACGGCCGCCTCTGGCTCTCGGACGGGCTGGCAGTAGTCAGCCAGTGCGCTCTGGATGGTCTGCATCAGCGCGCGGCTGGACTCCGGCAGATTGGGCGCTTGCACGGCCAGCAAACGCAGGCGCTGCACGCCGAGCAGCTCTACCAGCAACGACGCGCCAGCGGTGTCTAGCGCGCCGAGCTCATCCATGTCCACGAGGGTGGTTGGGCCGAATCCGGCGCTTAATGCGTCGGTCTGGCGCTTGAGTTCGCGGTAATGCGCGAGCGTCCAGTCTCCGGCGATCCGCAGCTGAGCCGGATTGCTCGAAGTGTCCATCAACACGCGCCCTGGATCCTTGGGCGCGGAGGAAGCCTGCGTGGTCAGTGGGGTCATAGCGACGAGCTTAGTTGGTTTTGGCCGGGGCAGACGTGCTCTCGGCTGGCGCGCTGTCCGCAGGTTTTTTTGCGTCCGAGTCATCCGGAGCCGCAGCGTCGGTGCCTGGCTTCAGGCCTGCCGGCTTGATCTTGTTTCGAGTGACGGCCGGCTGGTCGCGCTCAGTGACGTCGAAGCGCAGCACACCGATCATCTGCCCGTCCTCAGTGAGCACCCTCACCTGCCATTTGCCGAGCACGTCCGACGGGAAATTCTGCTTATGCGTCCAGGCCCGATAGCCTTCCTCACGGCCGCCCTTGATGTCTAGAGCAATACGCTCCGCTTCCTCGCCGTTGTGGCGCCACACGTGATAAATCCGTTCGTTCAGGCCGCGCGGGGCGTTGATCGATGTGTAGGCGTAGAGCCCGACGCTGCGCAGCTGGTTGACGCCGATTTCCTGAATACTCTCGCCGGGGGTCCGATTCTGGTTATCGAAGCGCGTGCTGATCGCGGCTTCGGTCAGCCAGAGCGTCGCCGGCGGTACCCAGAATCGCGCCATCCAGCCTACCCCTCCGATCGCCAGCGTCATCGCCACCAGGCCAACGCCGCGTTTCCAGCTGTTGATCGGATAACCCGACGCCAGGCTCGGGAACGACAGCAGCATCGCAATGCCCAGCGCCAGCTTGTAGCTCTCGGCGGTGGTCAGGTGAACGATGATCGGCAGCGCCGTGAGCAATGCGGCAAACAGCGTCAGGGTATGCAGCGCCATGAACGCCCAACGGCGCGGGGCCAGCCATTTGTAATACAGCGGGTCGATGATCGAAATCAGTCCTGCAGCCCCGAGCAGCCCCGTGAACGCCAGCTGTCCGCTGTACCACGTGGTCGTCACGAAAAAGAACGGCAGCACGAAAAACAGGCTTTCCTGGTGGATCATCTGGGTGGCGTAGCGCAACAGCGGCTGCGGTATCTCTCGCTTGAACATCTTCGCGAACAGGGCGACGGCGCTGTTTTCCACCATCAGCCAGATCCAGCTCACCAGCAGAATGACCGCAATCCATGTGGCCAGCTTCGCCTGTCGATCCACCAGAATGAAGCTGCCAATGCCTGAACAGAACCCGAAGAACGCAATCAGCCCGGGGTAGCGCTTGATGAACTCCAGCACGCGCTGGACCAGCGAGTGGTGAATGATTGCGTTAATGTCCGGCATCGTGGCGCGTCGCTCTTAGGTGTGGGTCTGGATCTGGGTGAATAAAAATAACCAAAATTGGACGGCGCCCACCGCGACGAAATCTTTGAGCGTCACGCGCCTCGCTTATAGTGGCCGCTTCTTGTAAACCCGCCACCGCCAGAGAATCAGCGGGGCCACTAGCGCCGTCAGCAGGCATCCGACAGCGTACAGCTCATCGTAGCTGAGCAGTGGCTCTTCAACGCGAAGATACCCGGGTTGCGCCAGCAGTTGACGCATCGCCTGATTGGCCAGATCCAGGCTTACACCACGGGTCCGCCTGGCCGGGTCCTGGAATCGACCATCGTCGTAATCATTCAACGCACCCCAGTAGTAGTCGGCCAGCGCGCTATTGCCCTGAACCGCCCAGGCCTGCCTGGCAATGGATGCCTGCTGCAGCCGCGCAAAGGTCGCCGGGTCCATGCCTTCCTTGCGCAGCCGCTGGAGCATCGAACGCACGGCGGCGGTGGCCGAATCGACGTCTTCGCGGTTCAGGTCGGCGTTGAGGCTGAGAAAACCGGTATCCCCGAACGCTTCGCGATCAGCCCATGGACCGTAGGAATAACCCTTGTCCAGACGCAGTTCGCTGTACAGCGCCCAGTCCAGATAAGCCTTCACCAGATCCCAGGTTTCATCGTGCTGCTCGCCCATGTCCGGCTCGGGGAACAGCAGATGCAGCTTCGCGCCATCGCCCAACGCGCCGCGGATCAGCGTCCGCTCAGGCTCGGCCTTTTCGGTCATCGAGCGAAGCGGCGGATGTTCGGTTGGATCGACCGCATTAAGCTGGCCGAAGGTGCGTTCCAGATACGCCGGCAGCAACTTGTCGAGTTCGCCCACGATGATCAGCGTCATGTTGTTGGAGGCGTACCAGTTGTCGTGGATATGCTCGACTTGCTCCAGCGTGAGGTGATCAACCTCGGCCCGCTCCGGGCATTTGAGGCCGAGCTCCACGGCAAGCTGGCTGCTAGCGCTGTGGCCCAGATCGCGTTTGTCCAGCCAGCGTTGCAAATGCGAATAATGGCCACCGTCTTCACGGGCGACGATGCGCTTGGCAGTGTCCAGATTGGCCTGATTGATTTGCGTGTGGGTCAGCAGATTGAGAAGAAGATCGAGCACCTTGCGCTGGTTTTGCGCCGGCGCCTCGATGACAAACGTGGTGTCGGTGTTGCTGGTGAACGCGTTCCACTCGCCGCCCAGTGCCTGCATCTGCTGCTCAAGGCCGCCCTCACCGCTGTTGTCGATCCCGCTGAAAAGCAGATGCTCAAGCAAGTGCGGCAACTCTTTGTCTTCGCATTTGAAGTCATCGAAGCCAATACCCACAACGAGACGAATAGAGACGTGACCTTTGTCCGCAGGCTTTAGCAGCAACTGCAAACCGTTGGGCAGCACATAGCCCTCGACCTGAAACCGGTCAAGGGCCATGGAAGAAAGGGATGTCAGAACCAGACAAACGAACAGCAGGCAACGCATAAAAACGGGCTTCCTTGCGGGCCGGTATGTGTAACAGACTTCGCAGCGGCCCCTGCGTTCACCACGATTAATCCGCGTTGCCCTCGCTGGACAAGGCGCCTGTGTCAGTGGTTTCAAGGACCGCGTAGGCGCTGCTGCAGAACAGCGAGTTCAAGCGTTTCATGTCGGAAATCAGCTCCAGGTGCAGGGAACTGGTCTCGATGCTCTGCACGATCTTGCGTTGCAGCCTGCTGACATGGGCGTGGGCCAGGCGCCGCTCCTGTGCCCTGAAACGACGTTTCTCGCGCAACAACTGGCGCGCGCTTTCCGGGTCGCCGCTGAGGAAGACCGACAGGCCAAGACGCAGATTTGCCATCAGTTGCTCGTGCAGCCCGGACAGTTCTTCCAGGCCGACGTCGGAAAACGACCGGCGCTGCGACGTCTTCTGCTGCTGGACCTTGCGCAGCATGCGCTCGATCAGCCCGCTGGCCAGCTCCAGGTTGATCGCAAGCTCGATGATCTCGGCCCAGCGGCGATTGTCCTGATCGCTGAGGTCGTCGCGGGGCATCTGCGCCAGGTACAACTTGATGGCGTTGTAGAGCACCTCGACATCATCGTTGAGCCGACGCACTTCCTGAGTGACCGCCGTCTGGTTGCCACGCAGCACCTCTTGCATGGCATTGAGCATGCTGTCGATCAGATCGCCCATGCGCAGGGTTTCGCGCACGGCATTGGCCAGCGCCAGGCTCGGCGTGGCGAGTGCGGTCAGGTCCAGATGGCGAGGCTTGGTCTGACCGTTGATCTCGGCCTGCTGCGGCAGAATCGACGCGCACAGGCGCCCCATCGGTCCTACCGTCGGCAGCATGATCAGGCAACGCAGCGAGTTGTAAATCACGTGGAAGCTGATGACCAGGCTCGACGGGCTGACGTTCAGCGTGTCCATCCAGGCCACCAGCGGGGTCAACACCGGAGTGATCAGCAACAGGCCGATCAGCTTGTACAACAGGCTGCCCAGCGCCACTTGCCGGCCGGCCACGTTTTGCATGCTGGTGCTGAGAAATGCCAACAGGCCGCTGCCGATGTTGGCGCCGATCACCAGGCCGATTGCCACCGGCAGGCTGATGATCTCCGCGCCTGCAAGCGTCGCGGTCAGCAGCACCGCCGCAAGGCTTGAATACGAGATCAGCGCGAACATGGCCCCGACCAGTGCGTCCAGCAGAAGGTCGCCCGTCAGTGACGCGAAAAGCACTTTCACCCCGGCGGCCTGGGTAATCGGCGCGGCGGCAGTGACGATCAACTGCAAGGCGAGAATGATCAGGCCCAGCCCGATGCCGACACGGCCCAGTTGGCCCACACGGGTTTGTTTGCGCGACAGAAAGAAGACCACGCCCAGAAAAATGAGCAGTGGCGACAGCCACGACAGGTCGAATGTCAGGATTCGCGACATCACCGCAGTACCGACGTCGGCACCGAGCATAATGGCCAGCGCTGGCGTCAGGCCCATCAAGCCCTGGCCGACAAAGGACGTCACCAGCATCGCAGTGGCGTTACTGCTTTGCACCACGGCGGTGACCAAAATCCCCGCGACAAAGGCCAGCGGGCGTTTGGACATGTTCTGGCCAATGACCCGGCGCAGCTGCGAGCCATAGACGCGCAGAATGCCGGTCCGAACGATGTGTGTGCCCCAGATCAATAGCGCGACGGCGGAAAGCAAATCGAGCAGGGTCAGCATATGGAGAGCCCCCTGTAGGTTGCCCATCGGGCAAAGTTAAAAGGTCCAGCGTGTAGCGAGCGTAAGCGCTTGAGGTGCATCAACAGCGCGCTCAACTAAGCTTTAGTCGGCCTGTGGCCTTAATGCCAGCATGGCACAGCGGATTATTTCTTGAAACAAATCTGTAATAAATCAGGTGTTTGGACGCAGCACCTTCACGCCTTGCCAATAAAAAACGGGGCATTCACAGCCCCGTTGCTTTGACGTCTGTGCGGCGGACGTTATTGACCCGGCACGTCTTTGTGAAGTTTCACCGGGTCCTGCATCTTGCGCTTCTTCGCCATCGACGTGCGCATCTTGATGTTGATCGCTTCGACCGCCAGCGAGAACGCCATGGCGAAGTAGACGTAGCCCTTCGGCACATGCACATCGAACGACTCGGCAATCAGCACGGTACCCACGACGATCAGGAACGACAGCGCCAGCATCTTCAGCGATGGGTGCTTCTCGATGAAGTCGCTGATGACGCCCGCGCACAGCATCATGATCAGTACCGCCACGATGATCGCCGCGACCATCACCGGTACATGGGACACCATACCGACAGCGGTGATGACCGAATCCAGCGAGAATACGATGTCGATGATTGCAATCTGAAGGATGGTGTACAGGAACATGCCGCCCTTGCCTTTCGGCTCGTCCAGCGACTCTTCCTCGCCTTCCATGCCGTGATAGATCTCCTGCGAGCTCTTCCACAACAGAAACAGACCACCGAAGAACAGGATCAGGTCGCGTCCGGAAATGCCCTGCCCCCATACCACGAACAGGTCGTCGGTGAGGCGCATGACCCAGGTGATCGACAGCAGCAGCAGAATCCGCGTCACCATCGCCAGCGCCAGACCGAAGATACGGGTGCGCGGCTGCATCGCCTTGGGCATGCGGCTGACCAAGATCGAGATCATGATGATGTTGTCGATGCCCAGCACGATTTCCAGGGCAGTCAGCGTGAAGAAAGCAACCCAGATCTCAGGGTTGGTCAGCCATTCCATTACGTATTCCTTTAAGCGTTCGTATTCCCGCTGGCGCGGCGGCGCCAGAGGGAGCGTTGAGTTGCGTTATAGACTGCTGAAGAACGGGAAAATCCCCATCAGCAGCGCAGCGATCAGAATGCACACGCACACCAGCACGGCCCATTTGAGGGTAAAGCGCTGGTGATCACCGAACTCGATGCCCGCCAGTGCCACCAGCAGATACGTCGACGGCACCAGCGGACTCAACAGGTGGACGGGCTGGCCGACGATCGAGGCACGTGCCATTTCCACCGGGCTGATGCCGTAATGCGAAGCAGCTTCGGCGAGGACCGGCAGCACGCCGTAGTAGAACGCATCATTGGACATGAAGAAGGTGAACGGCATGCTGACAACGGCAGTGATCACGGCCAGGTAAGGGCCCATCGCGTCCGGGATCACTGCCAGCAGGCTCTTCGACATCGCGTCGACCATTCCGGTGCCGGACAGGATACCGGTAAAGATCCCCGCAGCAAAAATCAGTCCGACCACCGCCAGCACGCTGCCGGCGTGGGCCGCTACGCGGTCTTTCTGCGCTTGCAGGCACGGGTAGTTGACGATCATGGCGATACTGAATGCGATCATGAATAGCACCGGCAGTGGCAGCAAGCCCATGATCAGCGCGACCATCAATACCAGCGTCAGAGCAGCGTTGAACCAGATCAGCTTGGGACGACGGGCTTCGGGAAACTGCGAAACGCTGATGTCGCTGTGGTCGACTTCGTCACCGGGCAGGTGCAGTTCACCCAGGCGCGCACGCTCGCGTTTGCCGTAGAAGTAGGCGATCACCAGGATTGCCACGACGCCCGCCAGCATTGCCGGAATCATTGGCACGAAGATGTCGGATGGATCGACATGCAGGGCGCTCGCCGCACGCGCGGTCGGGCCGCCCCATGGCGTCATGTTCATCACGCCGCCGGCCAGAATGATCAAGCCGGCCATGATGCGCGGGCTCATGCCCAGACGGCTGTACAGCGGCAACATGGCGGCCACGCAGATCATGTACGTCGTGGCGCCGTCACCGTCCAGCGAGACAACCAGCGCCAGCACCGCCGTACCGACCGACACTTTTACCGGGTCGCCCTTCACCAGCTTGAGGATCTTGCGCACGGCCGGGTCGAACAGCCCGGAGTCGATCATCAGTGCGAAATAAAGGATGGCGAACATCAGCATCACGCCCGTTGGCGCAAGCTTGGTGATGCCCGCAAGCATCATTGGGCCGATTTCCGAGGCGAAGCCTCCGAACAGGGCAAATACGATAGGAACGATGATCAAGGCAATCAGCGCTGACAGGCGCTTGCTCATGATCAGGTACATGAAGGCGACGACCATGGCGAAGCCGAGGAAGGTCAACATAGCAATACTCCAGCGTTACGCGGCGGGGAACAGACGAGACGAATCGATCAGCTCAAAACGAGCGGCGCGTGGAGTCGGGGATTACGGAGGGGGTACTGCAGGGCACATGCAAGCATCGGGAATCACCTAATTGTTGTTGTAGATGGGCCGGAGAACGTCAAGCGCGTTCGTCCTGGCCGACCGGTCTGTCGCCGGCGGTGAGGTGATGCTAAACGGGGAAGCTTTCAGCCAGCTTTCGCTGCACTTCGCGAGTTGACGATCGGGAATTTGAGTTATCGACCTCGGATGCGGTCAGACCCCTACATAACCTGGAGAATGCTCATGAGTGAATTGCATACCGGTGGATGCCATTGCGGCAATCTGCGTTACCAACTCGATGGCCCCGTGGATGACGTTGCCCACTGCCACTGTTCGATTTGTCGGCGCACGTCAGGCGGCATCGTGATGACGTGGACCAGCGTGCCGGTCGAAGCCTTCAAATGGCTGGCGGGCAGTCCCACTACTTATGATTCAGGTGCGACGTGTGTGAGGTATTTCTGCAATAACTGTGGGGCGCAGGTCGCACTGTTCAGCCGCAACAGTCCGGAGACCATGGACGTGACCATCGCGACTCTTGATCATCCGGAGCTGACGCCTGCCGATCGACACATCTGGACCGACAGCCGCCTGCCCTGGCTGCACCTGGACGAGCATTTGCCGGGTGAGCCCGGGGAAACTGCCTGAATCATTGCGGGCCGTGCCGCTGCGCAACGATCAAGGCAGCTCCAGCCCGCCCGATGCCTTGTGCAATGCCCGCAGGTGCTCGCCGACCTGCTTGAGGTTGTCTTCGGTCGCTGCAATCTCGGCGGCGCGGTCGGGATCAAGCAGCGCCCTCACCTCTGTGTCCAGATCGCCGCTGAGCCGTTGCAGCTGTTTCTGCCGCTGGCTGCTCTCGTTTTCCAGACGCTCCCACTCGCCTTCCTGCGGCAGACCGTAGCCGCCGCTGCCGAGCAATTCTGCGGGGCGACTCAAAAATCCGCTGTTGGCCAGAATGTCCTGCAGCGTGCCGGTCGCTTTGGACACGCCGTTGTCCTTCTGCTCCACGGCACTGAGGTATCGCTGCTTGACCTCATCCTGCGCCAGCAATAATTGACGACGCAGCCCGGCCTGCTCCAACAGCAACATTGCAGCGCTGGTGCGCAAATCGGCCTGCGCAAAGTAAGGGCGTCGCTCTTGCGGTGTCAGAGCCAGCCAGTCTTCCACTGTGGTTTGCTTGACGCTGGTGGTCTTGCGCAGCACATCGAACATCGCCTGATAACGGTCGCGGTACGAGTCGAAGCGGTAGCCCATGCGCAGCGCTTTCTTGGGATCGTCCAGCACGCTGGTGTCCGCCAGCCCCCTGCCCTTCAGCACTTCCAGAAGTCCGTTGGGCATGATGCTGTCCAGCCCGACAAGCCGCGGATCGTTAGTGCCACTGCGCAGCAACTTCAGGTTTTCCACCGCGCAGTTATTGGACAGGAACCAGTAATCCCCGTCATAGGCCCAGTGCATCTCCGCAGCGTGCTGAACCAGACCGTTGATCTCTTCACGGGACAGTTTCAGCGGGACCGAGGCCAGGCCGCGCAGTTCGGTCTTGGTGTACTCATCGATCACCTGACCCAGCGGCAGGACAAACAGGCGCGACGGATACTTGCCGGTCAGGCCGCTCCAGCTGGACAGTTGCAGGTCGTTGACAAAAGCGCGATACGACAGCACCAAATGCTGATCAAGGTCGAGTCGGCAGTCGGGGCCACGCGGGCGACCGGGCTTGCAGATCACCAGCCGCAACATGCTATGGCCCCAACGGCTCGCCAGATTCTGGTTGGCCTCGGCCAGCAGGTAATCGACTTCGTACACCCGCTCGGGGTCGAGCTTGCCCAACGGCTGTCGGGCGAAGTCGTTTCCGGCGTTGAGGTAAGGATAGGACGTCGGACACTGATCCTTCGTCGCGGGCGCCCAGTCGAAACGAGCCTTGTAATAGTCGTACAGCGCCGGACGGCGACAGGCGTAGGCGGGATCGAGGAGGAAATACTCCATGTTCACCGCAACGAATTCCAGCGGGCTGCTGATTTCGTAGATGTCGGGGCTGCGCGCGACCTGGCCATTGCGCTCTTCCCTGTCACCGCGGCGGCCGACGTATTGCGGCCATCCCGCCAGATCCAGAAGGCGCGGATCATCACTCAACGTGAAGCGTCGGTCGGTCTGCCCCCGGCAACTGTCACGCAGGCCGACTTTGCCCACGCTCTTGCCCTGCCGGGTACACGCGACAATCAGCTTGCGGTCTTCAGTGGACCAGAGCTGCGCGTGATCATAAATGTGGGTCAGCTCATGCAGCACCGTGGCGAGCATTTCTTCGCGCACGGTGCCATGAGGACGGTTGGTTCGGGTCGTTGCAGCGCTGCCGTCGGTCAGGCCTGCGAGCAGGTGCTGATTCAGGTCCAGACGGTAAGGGCCGTCTGCACGACCGTAGGCATTGGACGGCATGTCGTCGGTCCAATGCACTTCGACCTTTCTATCAAGCTTGCTGACAAACAGTGGCGGCAGGTGCGCCATGGCTTCGTCGAGCAATGTCTGGCTGGCCTTTTGTTGAGCAGGACTGAGCCCGTCGGTATGCAGCGACAGGCTGAGGTCGGCGAAGGCGCTCGTGCAGATCAGCGTGAGCGCCGACGTCAGCAGCCAGACAGCGAGGTGTTTCACAGTGCGAGGATGGCCTCGGCGAGGTCCTGATCGCTGGCGTTGCGCGCTTCAGGCAAACGATCGCGCAATGTCATGAAGGCTGCGTCCAGCAGTGCGCCATGGATATCACCGTTGCTGGCGACGTAGCTGGCGGCGTCGTCACGGGCTTCAAGCACGAGTTTCCAGTTGCGCACGGATGAGGTGGTGTCGGAGGTGAAATCGATGCTGCGGCCGAGGGCGCGAACGACGATGTTACTGGTGGCCTTGAGGGTTTGCGCCTGTGCCATGTCAGTCAGCAAGAGCAGGCCGAGGGCGGCAGCGATCAACGGGGTACGCATGGAACGTCTCCAAAATACGGAAGTTACAAAAAAGTGACTATTGGACGAGGATTGCCTGCGCCAGTTCAAGGTCGCTTGCATGAAGTTTTGGATGGGATTGACGCAGGTACGCCAGCGCCGATTCCAGTCGTGCTCCTCGCAGTTGGCCGTCACTGGCGACAAACACTGCAGCATCATCCTGGGCGGCAATTATCAACTTGCTATCGAACGGCCCTGTCGTCACCTGGCTGGTGGCGTATCCGGTTTTGACCAGGCTCTGTGTGGTCACGTCAAACGCCAGAACCTGAGTGGAAATACTCAAGGTGGCGATGACGGCAAGCACTGGGCGAGACAACGGATGCATGGCTATTCAGGGCTGTTCGGGGTCTGCGGTATGGGTTGCAAGGCTAGCGCAACACCCGGGCCAGAGCTAGTGCAAAGGCCCGGGCGTGGGCTGGATAAATCTGTCGCGGTACTGAATCAGATGGCAAGAATCGCCTGCGCCAGTTGCGCATCCGACGCTTGCAGGCCCGGTGCAACCTCGCGGATGTGTTGCAAGGCGCCCTGAAGCTTCACGCCACGGATCTCGCCTTCGCTGGCAACGAAGCTTGCAGCGTCGTCGCGGGCGGCCAGGACGATCTTGTCGTCATGAAAGGAGGAGGAAATTTTTGACGTGGCATTGGACGAAGCATCGAGCGCACGGACAATGGTGTCGGTGGTGACCACGAAACTGGAAGCCTGGGCTCCAGTGGCGGCAACGATCAGGAAAGCGGCACTTAACAGACGAACGCGGGACATCATGTAGGCACTCCAAAATAACGGGATTCGAAAACCACTGACGCTTAAATCGGAAGCTCAGCGATAGCTGTCTCGCGAGTGCGTGCTCAAGGTGGCGCAAGATTAGCTTATAAGCGGGCGCGCGAACCATCCCGGCCTTATGCCAGTTGCCGCGATACAGCCAATACCTGCCTAAATCGCCCGTAACTATTAGGCTGTATGGGTGTGTTGAAAAGGTTGTGGAAACTGTACTGGTTGGGGTTGCCTTGCTATTTCTCCCGGCCTGAAGCGACAAAACCCGTCAGCAGTAACCTGCTGACGGGTTTTGTTTGAACAATTCAGGATGCTGGTGAGAGGCACGTAGCCTGCGACCAGCAGACGCTAGATTAGCGCCAGAACGGCTTGCTCAGCTCTTCGTAACGCTGGGATTCGCTGATACCGGCGTCAGCCAGCAAGCGTGCATCCAGACGAGCCAGCTGATGACGGCTGGACAGGCGACGCTGCCAGAGCATCAGGTTGGCGAACATGCGCAGCGGCAACGAGGCTTGTGCGGTTTTTGCGGTGTCTTCGTAGAACAGTTCGGAACTGACGGTGCGTTCCATGATGCTTCTTCCTTCCGCTTGTGGCGGGATTAGAGAGTGACTTGATTGGTGACAATATTCCTCTCATTGCCCTTCTCTCTCTAGACACAGTTCATTTGTATTGTGCTGCTCCAGTTAACTGTTAAAGACCACTGTTTTGTTCGGAAGTGGGGCAACTGTACGGGTCTGCACCAGAAGTGTGCTTTTTGGATACTCGCACGGATGATTTGCGGTTTTACATCAGCCAAATCACCCGTACAGCAGTACAGTTTTTGCCGGATTTGCGTTCAGTTCGCGAACTGTGACGACGAAAGGTCGCCGCCACGTTGAAACTGTGTGTTCAGATCGCCAACATGCGGCCGGTTTCTTCCAGGTTCAGGTGCCAACTGAGTGCGTCGCGCAGAACGTGCGGAGTGTGACCGCCAATTGCGCAGGCGCGGCGGAAGTAGTCATTCAGCGCCTCGCGATAGGCCGGGTGCACACAGTTGTCGATGATGACCCGGGCGCGTTCGCGGGGCGCCAGGCCGCGCAGGTCTGCCAGTCCGATCTCAGTCACCAGAATGTCCACGTCGTGCTCGGTGTGGTCTACATGGCTGACCATAGGCACCACACTTGAGATCGCCCCGGCTTTGGCGATGGACTTGGTCACGAAAATGGCGAGATGGGCGTTACGCGCGAAATCCCCCGAACCCCCGATCCCGTTCATCATCCGCGTGCCACCCACGTGTGTGGAGTTGACGTTGCCGTACAGGTCGAACTCCAGGGCGGTGTTGATACCAATAATGCCCAAGCGGCGGACAACCTCTGGATGGTTCGAGATTTCCTGAGGCCGCAATAACAGTCTGGATCTGTACTGCTCGAGGTTTTCATAGACCGCAGCATGCTTACGTTCCGACAGCGTCATGGAGCAGCCCGAAGCAAAATCCAGCTTGCCCGCCTCGAACAGGTCGAACGTTGAGTCCTGCAGCACTTCCGAATACATGGTCATGCCATGAAAGGGCGAATCGATCAGCCCTGTCATGACGGCATTGGCGATCGTGCCTACCCCGGCCTGCAGCGGCATCAGCTGATTGGTCAGGCGGTTCAACCGCACTTCGTTCTTGAAAAACTCGACCAAGTGGCCCGCGATAGCCTGAGTGTCGGTGTCTGCCGGCAATACCGTCGACGGCGAGTCCGGTTGATTGCTGATCACGATCCCCACGATCTTGGCCGGATCGATCTTCACGGCCTGGCTGCCGATTCGGGTGTCCGTCTTCAGCACCGGGATCGGCAGGCGTGTTGGTCGGTAAGTGGGTATATAGATGTCATGCAGTCCCTCGAGCTCCAGAGGCTGGGCGAGGTTGATCTCGATGATCACGTGTTCAGCAAGGATGGCGAAGCTCGCCGAGTTGCCAACGGACGTGCTGAGCACCAGGTGCCCTTCCTCGGTGATCGCCACACATTCAATCACGGCGATATCCACGGCCTTGATCTGGCGATTGCGCAACTGCTCGACGGTGTCCGACAGATGCTGGTCGATGAACATCACGGTGCCGTCGTTGATGGCCTTGCGCAGGGTGCTGTCGACCTGAAACGGCATGCGCCGGGAGAGCACGCCGGCTTCGGTGAGTTGCTTGTCCAAATCGTTGCCCAGGCTGGCGCCCGTCATCAGGCTGATCTTCAGCGGAACTGTCTTGGCGCGTTCAGCCAGCGCCTGGGGTACGGCCTTGGCTTCGCCGGCGCGGGTGAAGCCGCTCATGCCGACGGTCATGCCGTCCTTGATCAGGGAAGCGGCGTCGGCCGCGCTCATTATCTTGCTCATCAGCGAGGGCAGACGGATTCGTTCACGGTGCATGTTGTTTGATCTCATGACAAAGATGCGTGAGCGAAGTCTAGAGAGTTGAAGCTTGTTCGTCCCGCTACCAAGGTCGCAATAAAGGCTCTAATTAGCGCCTCTGCGCGAGAAACACTTTTACCCAGGCTGTAAAAAACCCTCGACCACTACCTGCGCCGAGGGTTGTTTTATTGCGGTTTGCAGCGGTTATTCGATCGCTTTGACCATGTCCTCGATAACCTTTTTGGCGTCACCAAAAACCATCATGGTTTTGTCCAGATAGAACAGTTCGTTATCCAGGCCTGCATAGCCGCTGGCCATGGAGCGCTTGTTGACGATGATGGTCTTGGCCTTGTACGCCTCAAGGATCGGCATGCCGGCAATCGGCGACTTTGGATCGTTCTTGGCCGCCGGATTGACCACATCGTTGGCGCCAAGCACCAGGACGACATCCGCCTGACCGAATTCGGAGTTGATGTCCTCCATCTCGAACACCTGATCGTAAGGCACCTCGGCCTCCGCCAGCAGTACGTTCATGTGCCCCGGCATCCGACCGGCCACCGGATGGATCGCGTACTTCACCGTGACGCCCGCGTGGGTCAGCTTTTCTGTCAACTCTTTAAGCGCGTGTTGGGCTCGAGCGACTGCCAGCCCGTATCCCGGCACGATGATCACGGTATCAGCGTTGGTCAGCAGGAAGGTCGCGTCGTCAGCCGATCCCGATTTGACCGGGCGGGCTTCCTTGGTGCCGCTCGCGGCACCGGCATCTGCTGCGCCACCAAAGCCGCCACCGATCACGTTGAAGAACGAGCGGTTCATCGCCTTGCACATGATGTACGACAGAATCGCACCGGAGGAGCCAACCAGCGAGCCGGCGATGATCAGCATCGAGTTGTTCAGCGAGAAGCCAATACCCGCTGCTGCCCAGCCTGAGTAACTGTTGAGCATCGACACCACGACGGGCATGTCTGCGCCACCAATCGGAATGATCAGCAGCACGCCGATCACGAACGCGAGGATCAGCATGATGCTGAACGCGAACAGGCTGCCCGTCAGCATGAACGTGATGCCGAACAGCAGTGTTGCCAAGCCCAGAATCAGATTGAGTTTGTGCTGACCGGCAAACTGCACCGGCGCGCCCTGAAACAAGCGGAACTTGTACTTGCCCGACAACTTGCCAAAGGCGATAACCGAACCCGAGAAAGTGATCGCGCCGATTGCCGCGCCAAGAAACAGCTCCAGGCGGTTGCCCGCAGGAATCGGATCGCCCAGGTGGTGAACGATGCCCAGCGACTGTGGCTCGACCACGGCAGCGATGGCGATAAACACGGCTGCCAGACCAATCATGCTGTGCATGAAGGCGACCAGCTCCGGCATCTTGGTCATCTCGACGCGCTTGGCCATGATCGAACCGGCAGTGCCACCGACCAGCAGACCGATAAGGATGTAGCCGATGCCTGCGCTGGCACCGTCGGTGGACAACGCGGCCAGTTTGAGCACGAGTCCGATCGTGGTGAGAACAGCCAGCCCCATACCGAGCATGCCGAACAGGTTGCCTCGACGCGATGTGGTCGGGTGAGACAAGCCCTTCAGCGCCTGGATGAAGCAGATGGCCGAGACCAGGTACAGCAATGTGACGAGGTTCATGCTCATTACTTGGCTACCTCGTCTTTAACCTTGGGCGCTTTCTTTTTGAACATCTCCAGCATCCGCCGGGTGACCAGAAAACCGCCGAAGACGTTAACGGCGGCCAGCGCGACCGCCAGTGTGCCCATGGTTTTGCCCAGTGGCGTTACTGTCAGCGCTGCGGCCAGCATGGCGCCGACGATGACGATGGCCGAGATAGCGTTAGTAACCGCCATCAACGGGGTATGCAGCGCAGGCGTCACGTTCCAGACCACGTGGTAGCCGACATAAATGGCCAGCACGAAAATGATCAGGTTGTAGATCCCGGGTGAGATGAACTCTTCCATTATTTTTATCCTCAGCCGTTCTTGCGGATGACTTGGCCATCGCGGCACATAAGGCACGCGGCAACGATGTCGTCTTCGAGGTTGATCTGGAACTGTCCTTCCTGGTTGAAGAGCAGCTTCATGAAGTCCAGCAGGTTGCGTGCATAAAGAGCAGACGCATCCGCCGCGACCATGGCAGGCAGATTCGTGTGGCCGACGATGGTTACGCCGTGCTCGACTACCACTTGGTCTGCCACTGTCAGCGGGCAGTTGCCGCCCTGCGCTGCAGCCAGATCAATCACCACCGAGCCGGGTTTCATCTGCGCGACCGTTTCAGCGCTCAACAGCACCGGCGCTTTGCGACCGGGAATCAGCGCCGTGGTGATCACGATGTCCGCCTGCCTGGCGCGCTCATGCACGGCCACTGCCTGACGCTGCATCCAACTGGCCGGCATCGGGCGGGCGTAACCGCCGACGCCCACGGCAGCCTCGCGCTCTTCGTCTGTCTCGTACGGCACGTCGACGAACTTGGCCCCTAGCGACTCGATCTGCTCCTTGACGGCCGGACGTACGTCGGAAGCCTCAATGACCGCACCCAGACGTTTGGCAGTGGCGATGGCCTGGAGCCCCGCAACGCCCGCGCCGAGAATCAGCACCCGGGCTGCTTTCACCGTACCGGCCGCTGTCATCAGCATGGGCATGAAGCGTGGGTAGTGATGCGCTGCCAACAGGACAGCCTTATAGCCGGCAATGTTGGCTTGGGAAGACAGCACGTCGAGGCTTTGCGCGCGCGAGGTGCGTGGCGCCGCTTCGAGGGCAAAGGCGGTGATCCCGCGCTCGGCCAGCCTGGTGATCATGTCGTTATTGAAAGGATTGAGCATCCCGACAACTACTGCGCCGCTTTTGATCAGCGGGAGTTCAGCGTCGCTGGGAGCGGAGACCTTGAGAATGAGTTCGGCACCGAATGCATCGGCGGCGCTGCCCACCAAGGCGCCTGCTGCCTCATAGGCACTGTCGGTCACGCTCGCCGCAATGCCCGCGCCGTTCTGAACAGTTACTGTGTGGCCTTGGGCGATGAGCTTTTTGATGGTCTCGGGAGTGGCGGCGACCCGGGTTTCACCAAGCTGGGTTTCGAGGGGGACTCCAATGTGCACGTCAAATCTCCTGCGTGATCTTATTGTCTTTAATGAGGCCAGCGCGCTACGGCCCGGGGGCTGGAATTGCGATCACTACGCCCGTTAAAGCAGCCGGGCGCGGCATTTTGCAGGGGATGTCAGAGGCCTTCAAGGGTTTCTGTAACTGAACGAAAAATGTACTACAAGTCACCCTGTGACCGATTGACGCACTAAATCGCACAAGTGCCTGATGCTAATGATCTTTTATGAATTTTGAGTCCGCAGATGGCTTCCGACGACGAGGTTATCAAATGACCTAAAAACAGGCTGGAGGGCTCTATTCGTATGACTATTGGGGCGTTAGGGTCTGAGCTGAGAAGTGTGTCGTAAATGCGACAAATCAGGATATCTGTAGGTTTTTAGGTGTGAGCACTACATGAAATCTTCAAGACGCAGATGAGCGTTTAAGGCAGCGAGTAAGTGTCGGCCTGTTGAATCAGCCAGTCGCGAAACGCTTTCAGGGACGCCGATTCCGTTTTGCGCTCCGGAATCATCAAGTAGTACGCCTTGGTGCTCGAGAGATGGTGCGGGTTGGCAATCACCAGGCGCTTCTCGGCCAGTTCATGCTGAATAAGAAACGGCGGGATGAGCGCCACACCCATGTCGTGCATGGCGGCCTGCGCGAGCATTGAGAATAGCTCGTAACGGGGGCCTGTCATGTCGCGGGCCACGCCCATGTCCAGCGAGTTGAACCATTGCCTCCAGGCGTACGGCCGAGTGGTCTGTTGCAGCAGCGGCATCTCAGCCAGTTCTTGAGCGCTGATGCTGTGGCGTCCCCCAAGCAGCACGGGGCTGCAGACTGGCATCGGGTTTTCGCCCATCAGTCTGTGGGATTCGGTACCGGACCAGTCAGCATCCCCAAAATAGATCGCCGCGTCGAATTCGGTGTCCGCGAACAAAAAGGGGCGCGTGCGGTTGGTCAGGTTGATAGTGACGTCAGAGTGTTTCTTCTGAAAATCTTTCAGGCGCGGCAGTAGCCATTGCGTGCCGAATGTAGGCACCACCGCGAGTTCGATCGCATTGACGCCCTGATGACCCATCACTGACAAGGTGTCGCGTTCAACGGCATCGAGTTGCGTCGCAATGCGTCGGCTGTAGGAAAGGCCCGCCTCTGTGAGCTTTACGCCCCGTCGCGAGCGTCGGAACAGGCCGACATTCAAGAACTCTTCCAGGCTGGCGATCTGTCGGCAGATCGCGCTCTGGGTCAGCGAAAGCTCTTCGGCCGCCTTGGTGAAGCTTTCGTGCCGCGCCGCTGCCTCGAAGCTTACCAACGCAGCGGTGCTAGGGATTTTACGGCGCATGTACCTTTGCCTCACACGGAAGGGCGGACAGACTGCTGATTGGTGTGCTTCGGAGTGAGAAATTAGCACAAGATGATGCGAAATCGTCGTTTGCTCCTTTGAAGGGTTCAGGCCTAGGCTCGCTCCATTACTTTTCCGGCAGGTCCGGAAGCGCATTGGGTGAGGAGAGAATCATGAGCGGCAAGGCAAGTTTCAATTGGATCGATCCCCTGTTGCTGGACCAGCAACTCACCGAAGAAGAGCGCATGGTCCGCGACAGCGCCGAGCAGTTCGCCAGCGACAAACTGGCGCCGCGTGTGCTTGAGGCCTTCCGGCATGAAAAGACAGATCCGGCGATCTTCCGCGAGATGGGTGAGATAGGCCTTCTCGGAGCCACGATCCCGGAGCAGTACGGCGGTAGCGGTCTGAACTACGTGTGTTACGGCTTGATCGCTCGCGAGGTCGAGCGCGTTGATTCCGGCTACCGCTCGATGATGAGCGTGCAGTCCTCCCTGGTCATGGTGCCTATCAACGAATTCGGCACTGAAGCGCAAAAACAGAAGTACCTGCCAAAACTCGCCTCCGGTGAATGGATCGGTTGCTTCGGCCTCACCGAACCCAATCATGGTTCGGATCCGGGCGCGATGATCACCCGCGCGCGGACCGTCGAAGGCGGCTATCGACTGACCGGTAGCAAAATGTGGATCACCAATAGCCCGATCGCCGACGTGTTCGTTGTCTGGGGCAAAGATGACGCTGGGGACATCCGCGGCTTCGTATTGGAAAAAGGCTGGCAAGGCCTGACTGCTCCAGCGATTCACGGCAAAGTCGGCCTTCGCGCTTCGATCACCGGCGAGATCGTGATGGACAACGTGTTCGTGCCGGAAGAGAACATCTTCCCGGACGTCCGTGGTCTAAAAGGGCCTTTCACGTGCCTGAACTCCGCCCGCTACGGCATCTCTTGGGGCGCCTTGGGGGCTGCCGAGTTTTGCTGGCACACCGCGCGTCAATACACGCTGGACCGCCAACAGTTCGGCCGTCCGCTCGCAGCTAATCAGCTGATTCAGAAAAAGCTCGCAGACATGCAGACCGAGATCACGTTGGCGCTTCAAGGCTGCCTGCGTCTTGGCCGGATGAAGGACGAGGGCACTGCAGCAGTGGAAATCACCTCCATCATGAAACGCAACTCCTGCGGCAAGTCGCTGGACATCGCGCGTATGGCCCGTGACATGCTGGGCGGCAACGGCATTTCTGATGAGTTCGGTATCGCCAGGCATCTGGTCAACCTGGAAGTGGTCAATACCTACGAAGGTACTCATGATGTCCATGCGCTCATCCTGGGGCGCGCGCAAACCGGCATCCAGGCCTTCTATTAAGGAGCCTGCAATGGGCGCTTTATCGCATTTGCGTGTGCTGGACTTGTCTAGGGTGCTCGCCGGCCCGTGGGCAGGACAGATTCTGGCTGACCTGGGTGCGGAGGTGATCAAGGTCGAGCGCCCGGGCAATGGCGACGACACGCGCGCCTGGGGACCGCCCTTTCTGAAGGATCCGCGCGGAGAAAACACGTCCGAAGCTGCCTACTACCTGTCTGCCAACCGTAACAAACAGTCCGTCACCATAGACTTCACTCAGCCTGAAGGGCAGAGGCTGGTTAGGGAGCTGGCGGCGAGGTCCGATATCGTCATCGAGAACTTCAAGGTTGGCGGATTGAAGGCTTACGGTCTGGACTACGAATCGCTGCAGTTGGAAAATCCCAGGCTCATCTATTGCTCGATTACCGGGTTCGGTCAGACGGGGCCCTACGCCAAGCGGGCAGGTTACGACTTCATGATCCAAGGGCTCGGTGGGCTAATGAGCCTTACCGGCCGGGCCGAGGGTGAAGATGGCGGGGGGCCGGTCAAGGTCGGCGTGGCGCTGACGGATATTCTGACAGGGCTGTATTCGACCTCCGCGATTCTTGCTGCTCTGGCGCATCGGGATCAGGGAGGGGTTGGTCAGCACATCGATATGGCATTGCTGGATGTGCAGGTCGCCTGCCTCGCGAATCAGGCGATGAATTACCTGACGACAGGCGTCTCCCCAAGGCGACTGGGTAATGCTCATCCGAACATCGTGCCCTACCAGGATTTTCCCACTGCCGACGGCGATTTCATTCTCACGGTTGGGAACGACAGCCAGTTCCGCAAATTCGCAGAAGTGGCGGGGCAACCGCAGTGGGCCGTCGATCCGCGATTTGCGACTAATAAGCAGCGCGTGGCGCATCGCGCCGAGCTGATCCCGCTGATTCGGCAGGCCACCGTCTTCAAGACTACGGCCGAATGGGTCATGGCGTTGGAAGGGGCTGGCGTACCGTGTGGGCCTATTAATGATGTCGCTCAGGTATTCGCAGATCCGCAGGTGCAGTTCCGCGGTTTGCAGGTGGACTTGCCGCATGCGTTGGGCGGGACGGTTCCTCAAGTCGCCAGCCCTATCCGTTTATCAGCGACGCCTGTTGAATATCGGCGTGCGCCGCCGTTGTTGGGAGAGCATACGTGGGAGGTTCTCACCGGCGTACTGGGCTTATTAGACGCTGATGTGATGAAACTGCGCGAAGCGGGTGTTGTTTAAGAGCTGATGCTCTGGCGGGTCTGATTGGCTGGTCTCTATATAAACAGAAGGAAGTACAGGAATTCATTGGAGTTTTAGCTTTTTTATTAAAAGTTCAAATTAGGTGTTGACGCCCCTCTGGATCTGTCTATAATTCGCCCCACTTCCGGCGCAGACGAAACGGAAAACTCCTTGATAATCAAAGGGTTGGACGAAGTAAGCAGCGAGGAGTGCTTCGGTTCAGATGCTTGAATCGACAGCGGTGAAAAAGGCAGTTGACAGCAGGTTGTAACGCTGTAGAATTCGCCTCCCGCTGACGTGAGACGCCAAGTCGAACGAAGCGCAAGTGGTTGAAGTTGATCAGGAAACTTTGAAAACTT
>NZ_JAUERW010000026.1:0-56201 GCF_041060465.1 Pseudomonas sp. W2Oct36 | reverse complement strand
CAAACCTGTTGCGTTTTCTAGTCATGAAAGACACCTCGATAAATGTATTTTCCACTTATCGAGGTGTCCGGGGAAATTAGACCACTGCAGGGTTCATTCAGTAGGACCGGCTTTAGCCGGGAATGCGTCGGGTGCGACACTGCAAAATTGATGGCGCTGCCACGGGCCTCTTCCCGGCTGAAGCCGGTCCCACTAACAGCATGGGTTCATTCAGTAGGACCGGCTTTAGCCGGGAAAGCGTCAGGCGTCACACTGCAAAATGGATGGCGCTGCCACCGGCCTCTTCCCGGCTGAAGCCGGTCCCACTTACAGCGTTCATTCAGTAGGACTGGATTTGGCCGGTCCTACTATTGGCACGGGTTCATTCAGTAGAACCGGCTTTAGCCGGGAATGCGTCGGGCGTCACACTGCAAAATGGATGGCGCTGATACAGGCCTCTTCCCGGCTGAAGCCGGTCCTACTAACGGCATGCAGTCCCGCCAGGAGATTGCAATTCGCGAGCGGGGTATATTGGCGGCCTTATTTGCCCAGACACCCCCCCATGAAACTCGACTCAGAAGACCTCGCCCAGATCACCGCCACTACCCTCGGCAATTACAACGAGGTCGCCGAGGGCTTTCGCGAAGGGACCCGCGACCATGATGTGAGCCAGAATATCGACGCGCTGCTGCGCAATATCACTGGCCCGGCGCCGTTTCTGATTCTCGATTTTGGCTGCGGGCCAGGCCGTGACCTGCAAACCTTCACCGCCATGGGCCACATCGCCACCGGCCTGGACGGCTCCGAACGTTTCGCCGACATGGCCCGTGTCGACAGCGGCTGCGACGTGCTCCATCAGAACTTCCTTGAGCTGAACCTCCCGACTGAACGTTTCGACGGCATCTTCGCCAACGCTTCGCTGTTCCACGTCCCTCGTCAGGAGTTGCCTCGGGTGCTGCGCGAATTGCACGCCGCGTTGAAGCCCGGCGGCGTATTGTTCAGCTCCAATCCCCGGGGTGACAATCAGGAAGGCTGGAAAGGCGAGCGCTATGGCGCGTTTCATGACCTGGCGTCATGGACCGGACTGCTGACCGAAGCCGGATTCACCGAGGTCGAGCACTACTATCGACCTGCTGGATTACCCAGGGATCAGCAACCCTGGCTGGCGAGTGTCTGGCGCAAGGCTTGAAGGGATTCAGGCATTTCACGCGTCACAAGATTCGCCACCAACGGGGCGAGCCGGCACAGATCCCGGCTCGCCGTTCGTTTATCGAGCAGGCGTCGGCCTTTCGTCCGCGCCACCTTGATCGCGCTCATTGTCTGCGCTCTTTTCCTGCTTCTCCCGCTCAGCGTTCTGACGCTCTTCGTCACTCGGCTCCTTGATCTTGTACCAGGCCACGTAAAGCGCTGGCAGGAACAGCAACGTCAACAGAGTCGCGATGATGATCCCGCCGATCATCGCGTAGGCCATCGGCCCCCAGAACACTTCGCGGGCGATGGGAATCATGCCCAGGCTTGCCGCCGCAGCGGTCAGGAGGATCGGACGACGACGGTGTTCAGTCGCCTCCGCCACCGCATCCCACGGCAGATAGCCGGCCACTTCATACTCATGAATCTGCGTCACCAGAATGACCGAGTTACGGATGATGATGCCGATCAGCGCCAGAATCCCGAGGATTGCCACAAACCCCATCGGCGTCCCGGTCGGCACCAGCGCGAGCACCACGCCGATCAATCCCAACGGCGCAACGCTGGCGACGATGAACATCTTCTGCACGCTGTGCAGCTGAATCATCAGGAACGTGGCCATCAGGAAGATCATCAACGGCACGACCTTGGCGATCGGCCCCTGCGCCTTGCCGCTCTCCTCCACCGTGCCGCCCGTGGCGACCTTGTAGCCCACCGGCAACCCGGCGGCGAATTTGTCGATCTCGGGCTTGAGTTCCTTGACCAGGTCAGTCGGCTGCATGTCGTCGCTCACGGCGGCCTTGAGCGTGATCGTCGGTTTGCGATCGCGACGCCACACCAGCGGCTGTTCCAGTTCGTAGCGCACATTGGCGAAGGCCAGCAGCGGAATCGACGTGCCTTGGGGCGTGACGATCTGCAGGTTTTGCAGGGTTTCCGGTGACCCGCGCTCGGCATCCACCGCACGACCGACGACGTTAATCAGGTAGATGTCGTCGCGCACCTGAGTCACCGCCGAGCCGGTCACGACGCTGTTCATCAACTGCGCAACGTCCTCGGACGACAAGCCCAGCTGCCGCGCCTTGTCCTGGTTGATGTCGATGCGCAGGACTTTGCCGGGCTCGTTCCAGTCGTAGATCATCTCGCCGATGTGCTGGTTTTTGTCCAACAGCGTGGCGAGTTCGATGGCGTGCTGGCGCACTTCATCAATGTTCTCGCCGCTGACCCGGTACTGAATCGGACGACCCACCGGCGGCCCCATTTCCAGCGCCTGCACATAAGTGCCGATGCCGACGAAGTCATCACGCAAGCGTTTTTGCAAGCGCTCGGTCAACGCGCCGCGCTCTTCCAGCCCTTTGCTGACGATCACCAACTGCGCGTAGTACGGGTTCTCCAGCTGCTGATCCAGTGGCAGGTAGAAACGCACCGCGCCTTCGCCAATGTAAGTGCTCCAGCTGACGATGTCCGGATCGTCCTTGAGGGTCGCCTCAAGCTTGTCCACTGCGCGGCGGGTCTCGTTGATCGACGCGTTCTGCGGCAGGTTGAGGTCGACCAGAATCTCCGGCCGGTCCGATGACGGGAAGAACTGGTTTTGCACGAAGCGCATGCAGAACAGCGAGGTGGCGAACAGCAAAATCGTGATGATGATGGTCAGCCAGCGATGGCGCATGGCCCAGAACATCGAGCCGTTGAACGCCCGTGCGATGCGACCGGGCTTGGCGTTCTCATCGTGCTTTTTCACGTTTTCGCTGAGGATGTGCACGCCGATCACCGGCGCGAACAGCACGGCAACGACCCACGACACCAGCATGGCGACGGCAATCACTGCGAACAGCGTAAAGGTGTATTCACCTGCCGAGCTGGCGTTCAGGCCGATCGGCACGAAGCCCGCGACCGTCACCAGCGTACCGGTGAGCATCGGGAAGGCCGTCGAGGTGTAGGCGTAGGTCGCGGCCTGGGCTTTGGTCTCACCTTTTTCAAGGCGTGACACCATCATCTCCACGGTAATCATCGCGTCATCGACCAACAGGCCGAGGGCAATGATTAGCGCGCCCAACGAAATACGCTGCATGGTGATGCCGCTGTATTCCATGAACACGAAGACCATCGCCAGCACCAGCGGGATCGAGCAGGCAACCACAAGCCCCGCACGCATGCCGAGGCTGATGAAGCTCACGATCAGTACGATCACCACCGCCTCGAACAGCGCGCTGGTGAAACCACCGACGGCTTTCTCTACCACTTGCGCCTGATCGGACACCACGTGCACGCCCACGCCAATCGGCAGGTCGGCGGTCGCGGCGCTCATGCGTTCGTGCAACTGCTTGCCGAACTCCTGAACGTTGCCGCCCTTCTTCATGGCGATGGCCAGGCCGATGGCGGTCTTGCCGTCGAAGCGGAACAGCGGCTTGGGCGGATCCACGTAGCCGCGGGTAATTTCGGCGATGTCGCTCAAGCGATAGAAGCGATCGTTGAGGCGCAGGTTGACGTTTTCCAGGTCTTTTTCCGACGCGAACTGGCCGGAGGTGCGCACTGATATGCGCTCAGGACCCGCCTCGATGACCCCGGCAGGCGTCACGGTGTTTTGCGATTGCAGGCTTTGCACGACCTGACGTTGATCCAGCCCCAGGGCGGCCAGCTTGCGGGTGGAGAAGTTCAGGTAGAGCACTTCGTCCTGCTCGCCGATCATCTCGACTTTGCCCAGACCCGGCACGTCGCGGATCTGGACGCGCACTTGCTCCACGTAGTCGCGCAGCTGGCGCAGGGTCAGGCCGTCGGAGGTAAAGGCGTAAATCGAACCGTAGACGTCGCCGAATTCATCGTTGAACGCCGGGCCTTGAATCCCCTGGGGAAATTGCCCGCGAATATCGTCGATCTTCTTGCGCACCTGGTACCAGATGTCAGGAATGGCCTCCGCGCTGGTGGTGTCGCGCAGGTAAACCATAACAGTGGACTCGCCCGGCCGGGTGTAGCTCTTCACGTAGTCGAGGGAGTCGAGTTCTTCGAGCTTTTTCTCGATGCGGTCGGTCACCTGCTCAAGGGTTTCATCCACGGTCGCGCCCGGCCAGCGGGTTTGTATGACCATGGTCTTGATGGTGAACGAAGGGTCTTCTTCGCGTCCCAGGTTCATGTAGGAAAACACGCCCATCAGCAGGCCGACGAACATCAGGTACCAGACAAAAGACTGATGCTTGATCGCCCAATCGGAGAGGTTGAACGTCCCTTTCATCGTGGGCTTTCCTTATCGACTTTGATTTTCTGCCCCGGCTTGAGGCTGTTGACGCCGGCGGTCACAATGCGATCGCCATCGTTGACGCCACCGGCCAGTACCACGGAATCATCACTGCGGCTGACGACCGTGACGACGCGTGGGGAAACCGTTTGATTCTGCGTGTCGATGACCCAGATCTGCGTTTTGCCATCCACTTCCTGCACGGAGGTGGCGGGCAGCTCGATGCGCGGTTTGATCGCCGAGCTCAGGGTCACGCTGATCGCTGTGCCCAAGCGGAAGGCCGACGGCGTTTCTGCCAGGGTCAAACGTGCGCGACGGGTGCGCGTGGTGCTTTCGGCCTGGGGTTCGAGTTCTCGCACGGTCGCGGTGGTGTTGATCTCTGGCTCCAACTGGCTGGCGACTGTGAAGACGACGTCGCTGGGCAGTTGATCACTCAATTGCGCCGGCAGGTCAATGACTGCCTCCTTGATGTCCGGGCGCGCCAGTGTCACCACCTGCTCACCTGCGCTGACCACCTGGCCGGCCTCGACTTTCCATTCGGTGACGACGGCATCGTGATCGGCGCGCAGCTCGCTGTAGCTCAACTGGTCCTTGGCCTGTTGCGTCGCGGCCTTGGCCTGGTCGTAGGAAGACTGGGTGGTTTTCAGGTCGGTGACGGCGACATCCAGCGCAGCCTGGGCGCCGACGCCGCGATCAAACAGCTCGTGCTGCCGACGGGCGTTGGCTTGGGCGTTGATTAACTGGGCTTCGACCCGGGCCAGATCGCCCTGGGTCGAGCGCACCTGGTTCTGTTGGTCCGTCGGGTCGAGCACCGCGAGCATGTCGCCCTTCTTGACCTGTGCGCCGACATCGACACTGCGCTGGGCGATGCGGCCCGAGACGCGAAAACCCAAGGTACTTTCATAGCGCGCGGCAATGTTGCCGGCGAAGCGACCGAGGCTTTCTTGCGCCTGGGGCTTCACTTCGATGAACAGCACCGGCCGAACCGGCTCCGGCGGCGGCTCTTCCTTGCTGCAGGCGCTTAACAGCAGACCGGTCAATATGATTCCCGACAGGCGCTTCATGGCTTGTCTCCTGTCGGTTGTTTGGAGGGATCGGGGTACACGTCGGCGAGTTCGACCTGCATGTCGGGGTGCAATAACTGGTTGCCGGCAACGACCACTTTTTCACCGTTCTTCAAACCGTCGACGATGATCACTTTGCCCGTCAGGTAGCGCCCGACCGTGACGCCGCGCAGGCTCACCTTGTTGTCACCATCGACCACCCAAACGGCAGGCTGGCCGAGCTGATCGCCCAGGCCCTTGGTGAGGGCCGACCACGGCAGTTCGACGCTGGTCCTGGCCGGCACGCTCAGGGCGGCACTGACCACCGAACCCAAGTCCATGCCCGGCGGCAGCGAGCTGAGTGCGATCTTCACTTGCAGCGTGCCCGTCTGCGCTGACACGGCTGGCGTGACTTCACGGACTTTACCGACGGCCTTGACCTTGGAGTTGTCCAGCAACGTGACTTCAACCGGCTGGTCGGTGGGCGGGTTAACGAACAGCGATTCGTAAACGTTGAACACGGCATCGCGCTCACCGTCACGGGCCAGACTGAAGATCGGTGCCGTCGGTTGCACGACCTGGCCGACTTCGGCCTGCCGCGCGGTGATGATCCCCGGCGCGTCGGCGATCAAGGCGGTGTAACTCAGTTGCTCGCGGGCGTTGGCCAGTTGCGCCTGGGCGGCTTTGAGCGCGCTCTGACTGCCGCGCAATTGCGCCTGGGCCGAATCGTATTCACTGCGACTGGTGTAGCCCTTGGGCAGCAGTTTTTCCTGACGCACGAAGGCGGCGGAGGTCTGTTTCACGCGCGCCTGCTCGGCGGCAACGGCAGCGATGGCGGAGTCGACGTTGGTTTGCAGGTCTTTAGGGTCGAGTTTGGCCAGCACTTGCTTGGCCGACACCCGATCGCCGACATCGACCGAACGCTGAATGATCTTGCCGCCCACCCGGAACGAAAGCTGCGTCTGCACCCGCGCCTGCACGTCCCCGGTCAGTGCCACGTCCGCAGCGAAATCGACCGTTTTGACCTCCTGCGCCTGCACGCGTGCGCGCACGGGCTCCTGGGGCTTTTCCTTGCCACAGCCGGCGAGAACGGCCAGGCACAGACCGATGGAAATAACGGTCAGACGACCACGAAAAAGAGGGAGTTGGGCGGGCATGCAAGCTCCTTGTGCCAAGCCATTACGACACCGCGCCGCCGAACGCCGTTGCGATGTGGTCATGCGACTGTGAGCGTAGATCAGGGTTCCTTGGGGTAAGGAACTCTGCCGGGCTCTAGGTCGCACGCCAATTTACGCTAGAGCGCGCCTGTTCGCGATGGGGGCGGATCTATGACATCGATGTTGGCAGACACACCGCCTTCGCGAGCAAGCTCGCTCTCATGAACATGACAACGCCGCAGCTCTGCCTGCGGACACTGCTTAAAGGGGACTGATTTATTTACAACTCCACCGTAAATTAATCTGTCCCCGCGCTAGCAGTCTGCCGCAGGCATTTTGAGTTACTGAGTCTTGCCAACGCTTCGCGTCACATCCCCCCAAGCCCAAGGCGCCCCGGCAAGAGCAGATGCCGGCTTTTGGATTACCGCACTCGGGGACAGATTAATTTACGGAGAAGCGCTGTAAATAAATCAGTCCCCGTTTAACCCGTCCCCGTTTAACCCACCGCCTTCGCGAGCAAGCCCACTCCCACAGGGGTTGTGTTTGACGCGAAACAGCGCGTCGTCTGGACGACGGGATATCTCACAAGTTCGCTGCGTCCCAAACATCTGGCTCGGGCGCAAATCCCCTGTAGGAGCAATCGGAGGTTACGACGGTCGCGAAGGCGGTGTAACCGGCACACCGCCTCCCTATCTGACGTGCCTAAACAGCCCGATCAAACATCAAGAATCAACTCCCCGCGCCGCCGTGGGCTTCTTCGAAGAAGAAATCCTTCCAGCTGTCGGCCTTGTTTTTCAGCACACCCAGCTCGTGCAGTTTTTCGGCGTAGATGAACGTGCGCTGGGGCACGACGGTGAAGTCGATTTCCGGGTCAGAGACGATCTTCTCCACCAGCGGCAACGGCAGTTTCGATTTCTCGACGTCGATGTAGGTCTTCGCCGCCGCAGGCTTGTCCGCCTTGATGATTTTCTCGGCCTCGGCCAGCGCGTCGTAGAACGCTTTGTAGGTCTTCGGGTTTTCGTCGTGGAATTTCTGGGTGGTGTAGAGCACGTTGAACGTCGCCTGGCCGCCCAGCACATCGTACGAACTCAGCACCTTATGCACCTTGGGGTTTTCCAGCTCCTGATACTGAAAGGGCGGGCTGGAGAAGTGCGCGCTGATCTCCGAACCGCCGGCGATCAGCGCCGAGGTTGCATCCGGGTGCGGCAGGCTGACCGAGATGTTGTCGAATTTCTTGAAATTGTCGCTCCCGAAGAGCTTCGCGGTTTCGATCTGCAAGGTGCGCGACTGGAAACCCACGCCCGCCGCCGGCACCGCGATGCGGTCCTTGTCGGTGAAGTCGTTGAGGGTCTTTACGTTCGGATTGTTACTGAGCAGGTAATTGGGCATCGAGCCCAACGAAGCAATCGCCTTGACGTTCTGCTTGCCCTTGGTCCGGTCCCAGATGGTCAGCATCGGCGGCACGCCCGCCGACACCACGTCCAGCGCGCCAGCCAGCAGGGCTTCATTCATCGCGGTGGCGCCGGAGATGCTGTTCCAGTCGACCTTGATGTCCAGGCCCTGTTCCTTGCCGTGCTTCTCGATCAGCTTCTGCTGCTGAACGACGTCCAGAATCAGATAACCGATACCGAACTGCTGGGCGATGCTGATCTTGCCTTCAGCGTGGGCGCCGCTGCTCAACAATGCGCCAGCCAGACCCAAGGCGGCGGCGAGCGCGGTCAGTGCCGGGCGCTTGAACGGTGCAGCTGTCTTTGAAAAATCCATACATTTCTCACGATGAAGGCGAAAGGGGGTGACGGCCTCATTGCCCATCCAGCGGCCACAAGGCGGAGCGTTCGTTGATAAGGCAGATCAGCGCTGCATGCCCCACCGCTTCACGGTCAGGCGCTCGACGTTGCTGAACAGCAGGTTTTCCACCAGCAGACCGATGATGATTACCGCCGCCAGACCCGCGAACACCTTGTCGGTGTACAGCTCGTTGCGATTCTGGAAGATGTACCAGCCCAGACCGCCCTTGCCCGAGGACGCGCCGAACACCAGCTCAGCGGCAATCAGGGTTCGCCAGGCAAACGCCCAGCCGATCTTCAGACCGGCGAGAATCGACGGCAGCGCCGCGGGGATCAGGATGTACCAGACGAACCGCAGCCCCTTGAGCCCGTAATTGCGCCCGGCCATGCGCTGGGTTTCAGAGACCCCGAGAAATCCCGCGTAGGTATTCAACGCCAGTGCCCAGAGCACGGAGTGCACCAGCACGAAGATCAGGCTGTTTTCACCCAGGCCGAACCACAGCAGCGACAACGGCAGCAGCGCGATGGCCGGCAACGGGTTGAACATCGCCGTCAGCGTGCCGAGCAGGTCGCGGCCCAGTTGGGTCGACACCGCCAGCGTGGTCAGGCCGAACGCCAGGACGATGCCGATCAGGTAACCCTTGACCAGGACCGTCAGGGAGATCCAGACCTTGGTCAGCAATTCGCCACTGGCGATGCCGTCGATAAACGCCGAAGCGGTTTGCAGAAAGCTCGGCAGCAGCAAGTCGTTGCCTTGAATGCGCGCGGCGACTTCCCAGATGATCGCGAGGGCGGCGAGGATGACGGCCTTGCGCACCCAGCTCACCTGCCAGATGCGTTGCGCGAGGGAAATGTCGCGGGCCAGGTCTTCCTGCGTGAAAGGCTCCAGCACGACTTCGTATTCTTCCCGCAGAGGGGGTGAAAGGCTCATGGGTGCAATCTCTTGATGGGGTAGCGCGACGAACCGCGATCAGTAGGCAATCCGAACATCCTGAAACCGCAGATCCGGCTCGACTGCAGGCGCTTCACCCTCGTCGAACAACAGCCGGTGAATGCGCTGAGCAGACGCCTGGAACTCAACCCCGCCAAGGCTTTTCAAGTTGTACTGATGGCTGTTGATCTCGGCGCGCACGCGGCCCGGATGGGGCGACAGCAGCAGAATCCGGTTGCCCACCACCAGCGCTTCCTCGATGGAGTGGGTCACGAACAGCAGCGTGAAGCGCACCTCTTCCCACAACTCCAGCAGCTCCTCCTGCATCTTGCGACGGGTCAATGCGTCGAGCGCGGCGAAGGGCTCGTCCATCAGCAGGATCTTGGGCTGCATCGCCAGCGCCCGGGCAATCGCCACGCGTGCCTTCATGCCGCCGGACAACGTGTGCGGATAGGCATCGGCGAAGGCGCTCAGGCCGACCTTCTCCAGGTAATACCGCGCACGTTCCTCGGCTTCACGACGCTTGAGGGTGCGCGAGGCCAGCAGCGGAAACATGACGTTCTGGATCACCGTCTTCCACGGCGGCAACTGGTCGAATTCCTGAAACACCACAATGCGGTCCGGCCCCGGCTCCCTGACCTGCTGGCCAGCCAGACGAATCTGTCCTTCGCTGGGCTGAATGAATCCGGCCACGGCTTTAAGGAGCGTGGACTTGCCGCAGCCCGACGGGCCGAGCAACACGAAGCGGTCGGCCGGATCGATTTCAAAACTGACCTGATGGGTGGCCCGCACTACGCGTTCCGGCGTGCGGTACTCAAGGCTGACGCCCTGTACTTGCAGCAGCGCTTCAGCGGTGGGCTGATTGGCCTGGTGCGCGTTCAAGCGATCGCTAGCCGTGTGGCTTTGCAGAACAGCATTCATGGAGCTCTCCTAGATCAGAACGGCGCATCGCCCTGAATGGTGGTGCGGTGCAAGCGACGGCGCAGGTGATCGGGCGTGCCGCCGGCCAGATGAATCAGCGAACGGTTGTCCCAGAACACCATGTCGTTCTCCTGCCACTTGTGGCGGTAAACGCCTTCCGGGCGAACGCTGTGGGCGTACAGCTCAGTGAGAATCGCCTGACTCTCGTCTTCCGGCAGGCCGACGATGTGGGTGGTGAAGCCTTCGCTGACAAACAGCGCCTTGCGCCCGTTTTCCGGGTGGGTGCGCACAATCGGATGGCTGACCACCGCAACTTGGGCCAGCTGTTCAGCGCTGAGGGTCGGGCGCCAGTTATCGGCGTTATGCCCATGGCTGTAACGCGAGGTGTAGCTGTGCGCGGCGCTGCGACCTTCAACGGCCTTGCGCAGGTGCTCGGGCAGCGTGTCCCACGCCAGGTGCATGTCGGCGAACAGGGTGTCGCCGCCTTCGCTCGGCAGTTCCTGGGCGTAGAGCATCGAGCCCAGGCTTGGCAGTTCTTTGTAGGACAGGTCCGAGTGCCAGTACTTGCCCGCATCGCCCAGCCCCACCGGCTGACCGTTCTCGACGATATTGGAGACGATCAAAATTTCGGGATGATTGGCGAGCAGGAACTGCTTGAGCACATGAATCTGCAGGACGCCAAATCGGCGGCTGAAATCGATCTGTTGCTGCGGAGTGATGTGCTGATCGCGAAAAACCACCACGTGATGATCGAGATGCGCTTGATGCACGCGGGCAAAATCGGCGTCGTTAAGCGGACGGGACAGATCCAGACCGACGATTTCCGCGCCCACCTTTTCGGCGAATGGACGCACATCGAACGGCTGACCGGGCGCTTGCGCGGACGAAGCGTGGGAGGCTGCTGGCATGAGAACTCCGACTCCAAAAGGCGTGGCTGAGGAGGGAGGACTTTAAAGCTATAAGAACGGAAGTTTAAATATCGTTAGAGCATATGCATAGCGCCGAACAACCTATCGAAGGCCGTCGGTACTCATTGTCATCACCGCAGCCGCAGGCCCGGAAACGTTGACGAATTTCTACGTTAAAACGCAAAAACGCGCTTGCCCGTCGCCACTCCCTGCAGCCGATGACAGTGCGTCAGCGAAGCGGGAGCAGCGGCGGGCAAGCGCGTTTTTTATCGTTGAGCGCGCGGCAGTTGCTCGCTCAGGCCTTCATCAGAACGCCGGCAGTACCGCGCCGTCGTACTTCTTGTTGATGAAGTCTTTGACTTGCTGGCTGGTCAGCGCTTTGGACAGCTTCTCGATCGCGTCGGTGTGAGCGTTGTCGGTACGGGTCACCAGATAGTTCACGTACGGCGAGTCGGCACCTTCCAGAATCAGCGCATCCTTTTTAGGGCTGAGCTTGGCTTCCAGCGCGTAGTTGGTGTTGATCAGATCCAGGTCAACCTGATCCAGCGCGCGCGGCAGCAGCGCCGATTCCAGCTCGCGGAATTTCAGGTGCTTCGGGTTGGTGGCGATGTCTTTCGGCGTCGCCAGAGCGTCTTTCGGGTCTTTCAGGGTGATCAGGCCGTTCTTCTGCAACAGCAGCAGGGCGCGACCGGCGTTGCTGCCTTCGTTAGGGATGGCAACGGTTGCGCCATCAGGCAGCTCGGCGATCGACTTCCACTTCTTCGAGTAGCCGCCGAACGGTTCGACGTGTACGCCGACACCAGTCACCAAGGTAGCGCCCTTGCCTTTGTTGAAGCCGTCCAGGTAAGGCTTGGTCTGGAAGTAGTTGGCGTCCAGACGCTTCTCGTTCAGTTGCACGTTCGGCTGCACGTAGTCGGTGAAGACCTTGATTTGCAGGTCCACGCCTTCTTTGGCCAGTTCAGGCTTGATCAGCTCCAGGATCTCGGCGTGCGGAACAGCGGTGGCGCCCACAACGAGCTTCTCGGCGGCGTGTGCAGCGCTGATGCCCAGGGAGAGAGCGGCCGCCAGTGCGGTGAACAGAAACGTCTTCTTCATGCGATGTCCTTAATAGAAATCGGGTCGCCTCGTGGGCGACTGTGCCTTCGATCTGCCGCGGGATCGACCCTTGGCAGGGTGGCGGCTGATGCGGACAGTACCGAGATTTTTTATTCCGAGACAATACTTTTTAGTCGGATGGTTATGCTTTTTCGTTCTCATGGGGCGTTTTCCCACCGGCCCATCAAATACATGAGCCCGAGTGCCCTCAGCGAACAGGCAGATTCAGGTGTTCCGGCAGGATTTCCGCACCGCTGCTGACCAGCAGCGCGAAGTGAATGACGTTCTCCAGCTCCCGCGTATTGCCCGGCCAGTAATGGGCTTCAAGCACGCGCTGCGCGTCCTCGCCGATCAACGGCATCTCGAAGCCGAAGCGCTGGCTGTAAATCCCCAGGAAGTACTCGGCCAGTGGCAGGATGTTGCCCGGCTGCTCGCGCAACGCCGGCAGATCGAGGCGCCCTTCATTCAAGTAGCGATAAAGCCGCTCATGGAATTTGCCGGCGGCGACTGACAGGCGCAGATCGATGCTGGTCGCTGCGACCAGCCTGACGTCGACCTGGCTGGGCTGCGTGGCGCCGACGCGGGTGACTTCGTGGTTTTCCAGCGCCGCCAGCAACTTGATCTGGATCGCCATTGGCAGGTCGGCGATCTCATCAAGATAAAGGGTGCCGCCGGTTGCCGAGCCGAACCAGCCGGCACGACTGCTGGCAGAACCGCTGTGGGCGCCAGCGGCGTAACCGAACAGCTCGGCGTCGGCGTAAGTCGAGCTGATGGCGCCGCAGTTGACCGACACGAACAACCCGGCCCGGTCGCTGCCACGGTGAATATGACGCGCGAGCAATTCCTTACCTGTGCCGGATTCGCCGCGGATCAGAACCGGCAGGTCCAGTGGCGCCAGCAGCTCCATCTCTTCGCGCAGCTGCCGTGATCGAGGATCGACGAACACCAAGGCCTTGGCGCGGATGCTCAGCGGGCTTTTTTCAGCATCAGGGAAGGTCAACAGCGGGTGGCTCGAAATGTTGGAAAGGCTCATGGCAGGCTCCCGCCCCGGCCATTCATGGACCCGGGCGTTGAAAAAAAAGCCGCAGCACCTGTCGGTTCACTGCGGCGAAAATGATGCTGAGAACAGTGGGCTCGTGCGCAACGACGGTGACGTGTGCTGATGTCATGCGCGGCGGCGGGTAAGTTGCTCGATACGCCCTTGCAGCCGGTACAGGTAAGCGAAACCCTGCTCCCAACGCTGATGGCCGGACTTCACGTTGATATGGCCAGCGCCGCTGAGGATGCCGATTTCGGCGCCCCAGTTGCGGGCCATTTCCATTGCGCGCAACGCACTGACGGCTGAATCGTTGTCCGAGCTGACCACTTGGATCGGGAACGGCAGCAGGCGCTCGGGAATCGGCGCGAAATTGCGGATCGCCGGCGGGCAATTGGGGCGTTCGACATCAGCGGGGGCCACCAGCAAGGCCCCTCGCACCTGACGCAAACTCGTCAAAGGCGCCAGCTGCGCCCAATGGGCGACGGTGACGCAACCCAGGCTGTGGGCGATGAGAATCACCGGCGAGCTATCAGAGGCAATGACGCGTTGCAGCTCACCCACCCAATCTTCTCGACGCGGCTTGAGCCAGTCGGCCTGCTCCACACGCACGCTGTTGGGCAGGCTGTTCTGCCAGTGGGTTTGCCAATGGTCGTCGGCAGATCCTTGCCAGCCTGGCACGATCAGGTAACGGATCGATTCGTTATGCATGGCCTTCGCCTCCTGCATGTTGCGTTCATGGGGGCGAGTATAGGGATCGGACATATATTCGAAAAAGAATAAGAAGCTATTTATTAATAGCTCGAAAATATATGCCGCTGCATCAGAAGAAGGCGCCAAAAAAGAGGGCCACCCCCTGCCTTAAAGGGGTGACCCTGAGAATCACGCTGTCTGCCCCCAGCTCGCCGGGGATGAGCAGAGATTAAGGGGCGGTTGTTACAGAAATTTTTATCCGGAGAAATTTCCTACAAAAGGGACAGACTGGCGCAATGGTCCGTCAGGTATCAACCGCGCGCAGGCTTGAGCACCGAGTCATTTTCAGTCATCCGTTCAAACCGATTGGCCCGCCCGAAGGTGCCGAAGTCATTGAAGCGCACGCCCATCTCAGCCATGACCTTGTGCGCAACGGATGCCGTCATCTGGCGGATGTAGAAAGGCTCCTTCACCACAAAATGATGGATGCCATGGGTGCTGCCGAAGTTGAAGCAGAACGCCTGCAGCGGCCACATCCACCACGGGTTGAGCACTTGGGTCTGCTGCATGACATTGCCCATCTCGACGTCGCCGTAGTAATGCATGTTCGAACTGACGAAATGCAGACAGAAGGTCCTCAGCACGTTCGGGCCCACCAACACCACAACAGCGATGTCGATGACGTGCATGACCGCCAGCGTATCCGCCGACCATTCAATCGGGCTGCCCATCAGACCGGCAATGCCATTGGCGGCATGGAAGCCGAGAAACACATACCACGTGCCCCAATTCGCCAGCGCCAGAGGCGCATAGACACGCAGGGTGCGCTTGAGAATGCTGAACTTATGCGCCCAGATTTTCGCGCGCAGCATGCGGATCAGCGACGACATGACGTTATCGCCCACCATCAGCAACCGCGCCACGCCCCATGGCTCGCCGTTGGTGATGGCGCGCTCCTCCATATCGGCCTCGGTGCCGGAGACCTTGTGATGGTTGAGGTGCAGATGCCGACGAATCCATGGGTTGATCGTGCTCGGCCGCGCGAGCCAGACCAGTGCCAGCATCAGGTTATGGGGCACGCGCTGTTTGCGGAAATACATGCTGTGGATCAGGTCGTGTTCAAGCTCGTGGGTCAGCGAGGCGAAGAACGCATTCAGCAGCAGACACGCCCACCAGGCCAGGTAACCCCCGAGATAGAGCGCCGCGCTGCCGATCATGCCGGCCAGTGCGAAGAACAGGATGCCGGCGCCAATGGCGTCCTGATGCCGTAGCAGCGGATAGCGCTCACGCAACGCGGCGCCGTGGGCGGAAACCACGGCACGAATATGCGCTGATCGTTGTTGTGCATTCAGTCCGGCAGCACTTGCAGAAGTGTCGTGCATGATTCCATTCTCCGGTTTCAGGATGAGAAAACGTGGCACCACTGTGCCGCTTGGGGAGGGAAGCTGCCTGACCGTGAACGCCAATCTGTAGACCGGAGGCGCCAACCTGTATGTCTGAGCCGAGCATTCTCGCCAGCTGGACCCGCGCCCTGCGCAAGCAACTCGATGCTCTCGGCCTCGATAGCCTCGCGCTGAGTCAGGCTGCAGGCCTGGATCCGCAGCTGATGGATGATCCCAACGCGCGATACCCGGTGACAGTGACCACCCGTTTCTGGGAGCTGGCGGTGCAGGCCAGTGGCGATCCGGCGCTGGGCTTGCGGGTGTCTCGTTTCGTCAGCCCGACGACCTTTCACGCACTGGGTTACGCGCTGGTCGCCAGCGGCTCGTTGCGTGAGGTGTTCGAACGCATCGTGCGTTATCACCCGGTGGTGAGCGACGCGCTGGTGATGAGCTTTGAACGTGTGGATGAGCGTTACGAATTTCGTTTCCGCGTGCCCGACGGCAGCCAGGTGCCGGCCAATGAGGCCATGGACGCCTTCGCCGCAATCTATGTGCGCACCTGTCGCAACCGCCTGGGCCGTCATTACGCGCCGCTGGCCGTGCACCTGATGCGTCCGCAACCGGAAGACCCTCAGCCGTGGCATGACGTCTTCCGTGCGCCGCTGTTTTTCGGCGCGGCGGAAAATCTGCTGAGTTTTGCCAGCGAGGATTTCGACAGGCACCTGGACGATGGAAATCCGGAGCTGGCCGTGCACAACGAGGCGGTGCTCAACCGCACCCTCGAGCAAATCAGTGCACTGACGTGGGAGCGCAAGGTGCGTGGCGCCATCGAGACCCACTTGCCGGAGGGCGAGCCGTCCGCCGAACACATCGCCCACACCCTGCACCTGAGCCTGCGCAGCCTTCAACGCCATCTGGCCGACGAGGGTTGCCGCTACGACTTGCTGCTCAATCAATGCCGGCAGAATCTGGCCCTGCAGCACATGCGCGACCCCGGTTGCTCGCTCAGTGAAGTCGCCTATCTGCTCGGTTTCGCCGACACCAGCAGTTTCAGCCGCGCGTTTAAGCGCTGGACCGGCATCACGCCAAGCCAGTATCGCGAAGGAATGCTGCGCTGACGGGTGACGCCCTCAGCCGCATGCGCCGGTCAGGCGATGAAGGGCCGCCTCACGCAGCCATTCAATGTCCAGCACGCCGATAAGATCGTGATCGCGCCGGACGAGCTGCCGTTCGGCGAGCTGCCCCAACACCAGCTCGACCACCTCACCGCTCAACCCGAGGCAGCGATTCGAGGCCATGTCGGCAAGGGGCACGCTGCGCACGGAGCGGTCCATCTCGCCATAGGCTTCGGCCAGCATCAGCAGCCGAAACGCCACGCGCTCTTCAGTCGGCATCAGGGTGATGTCTTCGATGGCGGGCACGGCGAGGCCGAGCTTGCGTCCCAGCAAATCGCGGAAGTGCCGCCAAAAGGCCGGGTGCTCGGCCAGCAGTTGCTTGAGTGGCGCGTGGGGCATGTGCAGGAGGATGACTGCATCCTGAGCGAACACATCGTGGGTTGCGGGGAGGTCGTCGAACAACGAGGCCTCGCCGAACCAGAAGGGCCGATAGCCTTCTGCCGGGGGCATGTCCCCCTGCTGCGGCTTGAGGGGATTGATGCGCAACGAGCCCGTGAGCAACGCGTACAGACCGGGCGCCGGGTCGCCGCGCTGGAAGATCGATTTGCCGGGCGTCACCCGGCGCTGCCGCATGCTGCTCAGCAAGCTATCCTGCAACAGCGCAGGCAGATCGCGGAACCATCGGTCGTTGATAAACCATGAGCGCCATTGGGTTCCATTCGTCATGTGAATCTCCTTTTGATAGCCGGCGTTTTGTTGCAGGCTGAGCCGTGCAGCGGGCTCAGCCTTAAAAAATCAGCGGCATGATCCACGTATCCACAGAGGAATAACAATGAAAAACCTCGTCGATCACCTCAGCCAGTACGCGGCCTACCACCGCGACACCCGCAATATCCTCACCCACTTCGTCGGCATTCCCCTGATCGTGATCGCGGTGGCCGTGCTGCTGTCACGCCCCGGCTGGACCAGTTGGTCCCTCGGCGGGATTTGGGTGTCGCCCGCTTTGCTGGTGAGTCTGGCCGCGACGTTTTTCTACCTGCGGCTGGATGCCTTCTTCGGCGTGCTGATGGGTGTTCTGCTTGCGCTGTGCCTGTGGCTCGGCGCCCATCTGGCGCAACAGACCACCATGGTCTGGCTCGGCGCAGGCGTCGGCTTGTTCGTGCTCGGTTGGGTGATTCAGTTTGTGGGCCATTATTACGAAGGCCGCAAGCCGGCGTTTGTCGACGACCTCACAGGCCTGATCATCGGCCCGCTATTTGTCGTCGCCGAAGCGGCTTTTTTGCTGGGAATGAGAAAGAAGTTGCTGCACGCCATCGAAGCGCGAGTGGGCAAGACGCATCGGCGGGACTTGAAAAAGGCTGCGGTTTAAAGCTCAGACCCACCGCCTTCGCGACCGTAGTAACCTCCGATTGCTCCTACAAGGGATTTGCGTCCGGCCCGGATTGTGAGTACCCACACGAACCTGTAGGAGCGTGGCTTGTCCCGCGATCGGCGACGCAGTCGTCGCAAACTGGATAATGCGGTGCATCAGGCAGAACGCATTATCAGGATTGCTGCCGGTCCCCGGCAGATCGCGGGACAAGCCACGCTCCTACAGGGGTACGCTTAGAGGTTGTCGACTTTCTGCCAGACCTTCGGTTTGAAGAACAACGTCTCGCCCCTCGCCAGTCCGGTCAGGCTGTCATGGTCCTTCACCACTTCGGCTTCGATCAGCTCGGGTTGCCCTTCGACCTTCAGCGTCACCCGCGTCGTGGCGCCCAACGGACGGATGTCCCGTACCTCCGCTGCGTGGTGCCCTTCCACTTCATGCCGTGACAACGACACCTCGTGCGGGCGGAACAGCACGTGGTTGTCATCGCCCAGGTGAAGGCGGTTCGAGTCACCCAGAAAGTGATAGACGAAATCGCTGGCCGGGTTCTCGTAGACGTCGCCAGGGGAGCCGATCTGTTCGATCACTCCCTTGTTCATCACCACAATGCGGTCCGCGACTTCCATCGCCTCTTCCTGGTCGTGGGTCACGAATACCGATGTCAGGTTGATGTCTTCGTGCAGCCGCGCCAGCCAGCGACGCAGTTCCTTGCGCACCTTGGCATCCAGCGCGCCGAACGGCTCGTCCAGCAGCAAAACCTTGGGCTCCACCGCCAGGGCACGGGCCAGGGCAATCCGCTGACGCTGACCGCCCGACAGTTGCTCCGGATAGCGATCCGACAGCCAGTCCAGCTGCACCATGTTTAGCAACTCATGCACTTTGACCGCGATCTGGCTTTCGTTCGGGCGCTGGTTCTTCGGCTTCATGCGCAGGCCGAAGGCGACATTGTCGAACACGGTCATGTGGCGAAACAGCGCGTAATGCTGGAACACAAAACCCACGTTGCGATCACGCACGTCGTGGCCGGAGACATCTTCGCCATGGAACACGATGCTGCCTTTATCCGGCGTTTCCAGCCCTGCAATGATGCGCAGCAGCGTGGTCTTGCCACAGCCGGACGGGCCCAACAGCGCCACGAGCTCGCCACTCTGGATATCCAGACTGATGCCGTCGAGGGCCTTGAAGGCGTTGAAATTCTTGCTGACGTTACGGACTTCGATCGACATGAATTATTCCTCCGCCGCGTTTTTGCGCAGACGGCTAATGCGCGCTTCGCTCCACTGCTTGAGCAGCAGGATGAACAGCGCAAGGATCAATAACAGGCTCGCCACGGCAAATGCAGCCACGTGGTTGTACTCGTTGTAGAGAATCTCGACATGCAGCGGCAGGGTGTTGGTCACGCCGCGAATGTGGCCCGAGACCACAGACACCGCACCGAACTCGCCCATGGCCCGCGCGGTACACAGCACCACGCCGTAGATCAGGCCCCACTTGATGTTGGGGACGGTCACGTGCCAGAACATCTGCCAGCCATTGGCACCGAGCAGGCGCGCGGCTTCCTCTTCCTGCGTGCCCTGCTCCTGCATCAGCGGGATCAGTTCGCGGGCCACGAACGGCACGGTCACGAAGATGGTCGCCAGTACGATGCCCGGCAGGGCGAAGACGATTTGGATGTCGTGCTCCTGCAGCCAGGGGCCGAACACGCCACGGGCGCCGAACATCAGCACGTAGATCAGACCGGCGATGACCGGCGAGACCGAGAACGGCAGGTCGATCAGGGTGACCAGAATCGCCTTGCCACGGAACGAGTATTTACTCACGCACCAGGCCGCGGCGACGCCGAAGACCACGTTGAGCGGCACCGAAATCAGCACCGCGAACACGGTGAGCTTGAGGGCCGACAGCGCATCGGGCTCCAGGATGGCCGCGAAGAATCCGCCGAGGCCGTTGCTCAAACCCTGGCCGATCACCACCACCAATGGCAGCAACAGGAAGAACGCAAAGACCAGCCAGCCAAGGCCGATCAGAATGCGCCGCGACACCGCGCTGCCACGACGGGCAGCGTTGGCGGAGGACGCAGCAATGAGCGATGAATCAGACATAGGTGCGCCTCCTCAGTTAGGGGTTTCGATGCGTCGCTGCAACAGATTGATCAGCAGCAACAGCACGAACGACACCAGCAGCATCATCACGCCAATTGCCGTGGCGCCGGTGTAGTCGTACTGGTCGAGCTTGACCATGATCAGCAACGGCAGGATTTCGGTCTTCATCGGCATGTTGCCGGCGATGAAAATCACCGAGCCGTACTCACCCACGCCCCGGGCGAAGGCCAGCGCAAAGCCGGTCAGCCAGGCAGGCAACAAGGCCGGCACGAGGATGTGACGGAAGACTTGCAGGGGTTTGGCGCCAAGGCACGCCGCCGCTTCTTCGACTTCCCGGGGGATGTCCGCCAGCACCGGCTGAACCGTGCGCACCACGAAGGGCAAGGTGACAAAGGTCAATGCCAGGGTGATGCCGAAGGGGCTGTAGGCGATCTTGATGCCCATGTCGGCGGCGAACTGGCCGATGAAACCGGTGGGTGTGTACAGCGCGGTCAGCGCGATACCGGCAACGGCGGTGGGCAATGCGAACGGCAGATCAATCATCGCATCGATGATCTTGCGACCGGGGAAGGTGTAACGCACCAGCACCCACGCCAGCAGCGTGCCGATGACGCCGTTGATGATCGCCGCGAAAAACGCGGTGCCGAAACTCAGCCTGAGCGCTGCGAGCACGCGAGGCGCGGTGACGATGTTCCAGAACTGAGCGGCGCTCAGCTGGGACGCGTGGATGAACATGACCGCAAGCGGTATCAGCACAATCAGGCTGAGGTACACCAATGTGTAACCCAGCGTCAGCCCGAAGCCGGGTATGACGGGGGATATGCGTCGCGACATAAAAGTCCTTGGTTTACACACGTTACCCGGAACAAGTCCGGGTCCTTTTATTCCGTGGAGCGCTGCGGTTACTGCGGAATGTAGATCTGATCGAACACACCGCCGTCATCGAAGAACTTGGGCTGGGCCGACTTCCAGCCGCCGAAATCTTTGTCGATGGTCAGCAGATTCAGTTTAGGAAACTGCTTCTCGTACTTGGCGGCCACTTCAGCGTCACGGGGACGATAGAAGTTTTTCGCCGCGATTTCCTGGCCTTCCTTGCTGTACAGGTGCTTGAGGTATTCGGTGGCGATTTCGGTGGTGCCGTGCTTCTCGGCGTTCTTCTCGACAACGGCCACGGGAGGCTCGGCCAGAATCGACAGCGAAGGTACGACGATGTCGAACTTGTCGGCGCCGCCGCCTTCTTTCAGCGCCAGGAACGCTTCGTTTTCCCACGCCAGCAACACATCACCCTGACCGTTGTTGACGAAAGTGATGGTCGAACCGCGCGCACCGGTGTCCAGCACAGGCACATGCTTGAACAGCTTGCCGATGTATTCCTTGGCCTTGGCTTCATCGCCGCCATTGGATTTGAGACCGTAGCCGTAAGCCGCCAGGAAATTCCAGCGAGCGCCGCCCGAGGTTTTCGGGTTTGGCGTGATGACCGACACGCCGTCCTTGATCAGGTCGGCCCAGTCATGGATGCCTTTCGGGTTGCCCTTGCGCACCAGAAACACAATGGTCGAGGTGTACGGGGTGCTGGCGTCCGGCAGTTTGGTCTGCCAATCCGCAGGGAGGGTCTTGCCCAGCTTGGCGATTTCGTCGATGTCGCCGGCGAGCGCCAGGGTCACCACGTCGGCAGGCGAGCCGTCGATCACCGAGCGGCCCTGCTTGCCGGAGCCACCATGGGACTGGTTGATCTTCACGGTGTCGCCCGGGTGGGATTTTTTCCAGTAGCTGATGAATTCGGCGTTGTAGTCCTGGTACAGCTCGCGCGTAGGGTCATACGACACGTTCAGCAGGGTGAAATCCTTGGCGACAGCAGAACCGGCAAACACCGCACTGGCGAGCGCGGCCAGCGCATAACGACGAATGGACATGAATCAAGCTCCTGGACGAATTTTCTTTTGTTGGCTTTTCGAGTTGCAGGTCGTGCAGTGTTCGTTATGCGGGAGCGTGGCTCAGCCCTGCTTGTTGCTCGGGTTCTGCAGACGGAATTTCTCTTTGCGCTCGATCTGCACCACCTGCGCGTTGTGCACCGTGATTTCAACCGCGCCAAAACGCAGGTCGCGCAGCGCGCTTTGAATTTCACGCAAAATGCTTGCTTCGTCCTGGCCGTCAACGCTACGTAGAGATGCGCTCATGTTCGTGCTCCTTGAAAGATTTGCCGCAGCGTGGGGGCGACCGCTGCTTGTGGCGTGAGCGCGATATTAGAGACGCAGAGATATTCTTAAAAAGACTATTTAAGAATGCAGATATAACCAAAAGGCATTTACGGGGGTGTGGTCAGCCAGCCGCTTCAAAAGCGGCGATGGGACCTGTAAGCGGTGGCCATGCTGCCGTCTTAAGCAGAGACAAAAACCGGCGCATGGTGCCAGTCGATCTGTTCCGCCGGCATGGGCCGCGCGAACCAGTAGCCCTGGCCCAGTTCGCAGTTGTGCTTCAGCAGGAAACCGGCCTGACTGGCCTGCTCGATGCCTTCTGCCAACACGCGCATACCCATCGCCCGTGCCAGGGCGATGATGGCGTTGACGATCGCGATGTCGTCATCGTCATCCGGCAAACCGGCGACAAAGCCCTGATCGATTTTCAGTTTCTGCACCGGCATGCGCTTGAGCCGCAGCAGTGACGAATAGCCCGTGCCGAAATCGTCGATGGACAGTTTCAGGCCCAGATCCCGTAGCCGGTGCATCTGCTCGATGGCTTGATCGGGGTCGTCCATGATCGCGCTTTCGGTGACCTCCAGCTCGAGAAACTGCGGCGCCAGTCCGGTTTCGTTCAGCACTTTGGCCACCCGCCGATCAAGATCACCACGGCCGAACAAACGGCTGGACACGTTCACCGCGACGAACGAGACATTCACGCCCTCCGCCAGCCACTGGTTCATCTGCCGACAGGCTTCGGTCAGCACCCAGTTATCGATGTCGGCAATCAGCCCGCTTTGCTCGGCGATGGGGATGAATTCACCCGGCGAGACCATGCCCCGTGCCGGGTGCTCCCAGCGCACCAGCGCTTCGACACCTTCGATGGCGCGGCTGTGAAGGTTGTGAATCGGCTGGTAAAACACCCGCAGCTCGTTTTCCTCGACAGCCTGTCGCAGCTCCGCCGCCAACTCGACACGACGCTGGGCGTGGGCGGTCAGTTCGGCGGTGTACATCGCGTAGCTTTCACGGCCCTGATGCTTGGCCTGTGACAGCGCGGCATCGGCGTTACGCAGCAACTGCTCGGCGGTCAGCGCATCGTGGGGGAAGATGCTGATGCCGACGCTGGCGGTCAGAAACAGCGATTGCCCGCTGACCAGAAAAGGCTCCCGCAGCCCTTCCAGAATGCTCTGCGCCAGTTCGGCGGACTGAACGACCTGCTGGGCGTTTTCGAGCAGAATCGCGAATTCGTCGCCGCCCAGCCGCGCCAGCGTGACGCCCTTCTCCAGATGGGTTTCGAGGCGCTCGGCGGCAGCTTTCAGCACCTCGTCCCCGGCGTTGTGGCCGAGGCTTTCATTGATGTGCTTGAAGTGATCGAGATCGACGAGCAGAAGTGCCAAGGTGCGCTTATTGCGGCGGGCGTGGGTATGCGCCTGCTCGGCACGGTCGGTGAACAGCAGGCGATTGGGCAGACCGGTCAGCGGATCGTAATGGGCCAGATGCGCCAGCTCGCGCTCGGAATGCTTGATCGAGGAAATGTCGGAAAACACCGCGACGAACTGAGTAATTGCACCATGCTCGTCCCGGATCGGACGGATGCTTTGCCACTGCGGGTAGATTTCGCCGCTTTTGCGCCGGTTCCAGATTTCGCCACTCCACTGCCCTGCGCTGTGAATGGTCTTGAACATGCGTTCGTAGAACTCAGGGCCATGGCGCCCTGATTTAAATTTGCTCGGCCGCAGACCCAGCACTTCATCCTGCTGATACCCGGTGATCTCGCTGAAGGCGCGGTTCACGTGCACGATCACACCCGTGGCATCGGTGACCAACACGCCTTCCAGCGTGGTGTCGAACACCGCCGCTGCCAGTCGCAGACGCTGCATGTCTTCATCCCGGCGCGCCAGTTCGGTGACGCCCATGAATCGGAGCAACCGCGAGCGGGCCAGATAGATCAGCACCGCGCTGAGGGCCAGCCACATATAACCGCCGGCCTGCTGCGCCCGGCCCAGTTGGGTCGGGTCGTCGATCAGCCGCGGCAGCACATGGTCCATGACCGCCGACCACCCAATCGATACAACCCCGTACAAAGTTGCGGTGCGTAGCGCATCCCGGGTAGTGCTCGACATAGATAGAAACAACCTTGCGAAAGATCGAAATTATAGAACAAGAAACATCTTGCGACGCTTATCTCAAAGAGCGGGTGGTTTTATCTGTGAGCTAAGTGATAATGCGCGCTTCTGTCTCAGGGTCTGCTCAGGCGGATCCGTATATTGCACGCGTTACAACCGAGGGCAACTCAGCCTATGTGGAACAACGGTCTGCTCGACCTTTCCGTCTGGCAATTGGTCGCAGTCACCCTGGCGATGACACACGTCACCATCGTCGGCGTCACGGTCTATCTCCATCGCTATTCAGCGCATCGCTCCTTGGAACTCAACGCAGGGCTCAAGCACTTTTTCCGTTTCTGGCTGTGGCTCACCACGGCGCAGAATACCCGCGAGTGGACGGCTATCCACCGCAAGCACCATGCCAAATGCGAAACCGTCGATGACCCGCACAGCCCGGTCATCAAGGGTCTGTCGACCGTATTGCGCAAAGGGGCCGAGCTGTACCGCGCCGAAGCGGAGAACCCGGAAACGCTGCGCATCTACGGCAAAAACTGCCCCGAGGACTGGATCGAGCGCAACCTGTATTCGCGCTATCCCCTGCTGGGCATCGCCATCATGGGCGTGATCGATCTGGCGCTGTTCGGCGTCATCGGCATCACGGTCTGGGCGATTCAGATGATGTGGATTCCGGTGTGGGCGGCGGGCGTGGTCAATGGCCTCGGCCATGCGGTCGGCTATCGCAACTTCGAATGCCGCGACGCCGCCACCAACCTGGTGCCCTGGGGCATTTTGATCGGCGGCGAAGAGCTGCATAACAACCACCACACCTACCCCAATTCGGCCAAGCTGTCGGTCAAGCGCTGGGAGTTCGACATGGGCTGGGCGTGGATCAAGGTGTTCAGCTGGTTGCGCCTGGCGAAGGTGCAGCGGGTCGCGCCGATCGCGCACCGCGTTGAAGGCAAGGGCCATCTGGACATGGACACGGCAATGGCCATCCTCAACAACCGTTTCCAGATCATGGCTCAGTACCGCAAGCTGGTGATCAAGCCTTTGGTGGCGCAGGAACTGGCGAAAGCCGACGCCTCCGTACGTCACCAGTTCCGCCGCGCCAAACGCCTGCTTTCCCGGGAGCCGAGCCTGCTTGAAGACAAGCATCAAGCGCGCATCCAGACCATGCTGGAGCACAGCCACGCTCTGAAAGTGATTTACGAAAAACGCCTGGCGCTGCAGCAGATCTGGGCGAAGACCAGCAGCAATGGTCACGACATGCTGGCGGCCATCAAGGACTGGGTGCACGAGGCGGAAGCCAGCGGTATTCAGTCGTTGCGTGAGTTCGCCGATCAGCTGAAAACCTACTCGCTGCGGCCTCAACACGCTTGATGCCGTTGATCGGTGACCATTCGTCCGAGTGGCACCGATCGGAACTTAGTGCCATTAGTCCTATCTCATTAACACCTTCGCACTATGCTGTGTGACATTTTGTGGCATGCGCCGCACCTTATTCTGAGATGCAGTGCTCATGGACAACCAGACTCCCCACGTTGAGACCCCCGCCGCAGCAGAAACCCTTCTGGCGCTGATGCATGCCCAGGCGGAAGTGGCGCGCCTCAGCGAGCGCGAGCAGCTGTTCAGCTCTCTGCTGGTCAGCGTCAACGCCGTGTTGTGGGCGTTCGACTGGCAGACGCAACGCATGATCTATGTCAGCCCTGCCTACGAGCGCATTTTCGGCCGATCCGCCGGTTTGTTGCTGGCGGACTACAGCGAGTGGCGCGACAGCATTTACCCCGACGACCTCGATTACGCCGAGCGCAGCCTGAGCGAAGTGCTCGAAAAAGGCTCCATCGAAGACCGCGAGTACCGCATCATCCGCGCCGACGGCCAGGTCCGCTGGCTCAGTGACAAATGCTTTGTCAGTCATCAGGCCGAGCACAGTCAGCGGCTGATTGTGGTCGGCATCGCCGAAGACATCACCGAGAAGAAGCACCTCGAAGACGAGCTGCAGCGTCTGGCCACCACCGATGTGCTCACCCAGAGCAGCAACCGCCGGCACTTCTTCGAGTGCGCCCAACGCGAGTTCGAGCAGGCGCGTCTGCAGGGCACGCCAATGGCGTTCCTGTTGCTGGACGTGGATGATTTCAAGCTGGTCAACGACACCTACGGCCACCAGGAAGGCGATCTGGTGCTGCAACGCATCGCCGAATGCGGGCGCAAGACGCTGCGTCGGGGTGATCTGTTCGGCCGAATTGGCGGGGAAGAGTTCGCCGCCGTGTTCCCGGGCTGTGCGCCGGAAATGGCCCAGCAGATTGCCGAGCGGTTGCAGCGTGAGATTCAGCGCCTGAGCTTTCAGTGCAATGACAAAACCTTCGGCATCACCGCCAGCCAGGGGCTGACCAACCTCGGCGATCAGGACCAGAGCCTCGAAGCGCTCTATGCACGCTCCGACGCTGCGATGTACCAGGCCAAGCGCCAGGGCAAAAATCAGATCGTGCTGGTGTAACCCTGCTTTTTTTGAATCAACCTCCCGGTCAAGCCACCGTCTTGCTGCGCACCCCTTCCAGATCTGACCTGCTGACCTTCAAGAGCCGCGCCGATTTGCTTTTCGCCAGCGCCTCGAGCGGGTCTTCGAGCCCAAGCAGGCCCATTTGCCCCGCCACATTCATCGCCAGGATTTCCCGGGTAAAAACCCCGGTGTTGTACTGATACACCGCCGCAATCAACTCACGCAGCTCCAGCGGTAGCCGCCAGCGCGTCCGTAATGCGGAGCCAAACGAGGCCGAATACTGCGCCAACGCGCGGCGAATCGTGGCCTCATCCAGCGAGCCGCCGGCGATCAGCCAATCCTGCAAACAGCGCAACACCGTCAGTTCGCCCAGGCCCCTGAGCAAACCGGCGCAGTAACAGCGCTCGTGATCGAGATCCAGCTTGCGCGCCAGCGTCCGCGCACAGTCGGCGGTGCGTTGCGAGACCTCCCAGATTTCGGTGGCGTGCAGCAACAACGTTGCATCCGTCAGCACCGCGCCGCGCTTGAGGGCCAGACCTTGCACCAGATTGACGCTCTGGGTGGCGCCCAGCACGGCGAGCGCCTGCCCCAGGGTCTGCACCGGTTTGCCCTGATGATGGGAAGCGCTGTTAGCGGCGGCAATCAACATCGCGGTGACATGGGGGTCGAGGGTCAGCGCCTGTTCAAGCAACGTCAGATCCACACCCGACGCCCCGCGACTGCTCGCCACCGCCGCCCTCACGTCAACGAACAGCGGCCCGCCATCGGCCACTTCACGGCGCTTCTCCAGAAACGCATCCAGCCCGACACCCGGCGCCAGCGCAGGCACTGCACAGGCAACCTGCGCGCCGTCCTGCAACAGCAGCGTTTCCAGCCTTTGACGCAGGCCTTCCATGTTCAGGGGTTTGGTGAGGTAGGCGGTGGGCGCCAGTTGCACGGCCTCGCGGACACTGACGCTGTCGCTGCGACTGCTCAGCAGAATGAAACGAACCGGCGGCTGACGACGCAACTGCCGCAGCCCGCGCAGCAGGCTCAGGCCATCGACGCCCGGCAACTCGCGGGAAGCGATCACCAGGTCGGGGATATACCCGCTCATCCGCTCAATGGCTTCCCGGCCGTTCGAACAGATGTCCAGCTGCGCGTCGCAACGCACGTCGAGGACCAATTCGTTGAGCATCTCCCGGGCCCAGGGGTCCGATTCAGCGATCAACACGCGGGGAACGGCTAGCGCCTCTACTACGGTCATCATGACTCTCCGGCATCAGTCTCTTCACCATAGTCAAAGACTGCGCAGGGAGACAGACTGAGACGGAATTTTCCGGCGTCCATAAACGAAAAAACCTGCCGAAGCAGGTTTTTTCTGATGAAGCGGTCACACGTTGATCAAGCGTGCCCGCGGCGCATCGGCATGAAGTCAGGCGATTTCAGCGAAGCATTCTTCGATGATCTTCAGGCCTTTGTCCAACTGCTCGTCCGGCGAGGTCAGCGGGACCAGCACGCGCAGGACGTTGCCATAGGTGCCGCAGGACAGCAGGATCAGCCCTTTGTCACGGGCCTTGGCGATCACTTGCGCGACGGCAGCAGCGTTCGGCTTGTGGGTGTCGCCGTTCTCGAAGCACTCGACGGCGATCATGGCGCCCAGCGCGCGGACTTCACCGATGACCGGGTACTTGGCCTGGATGGCGCGCAGGCCAGTGACCAGACGCTCGCCAACGGCCTTGCAACGATCAAGCAAATGCTCTTCTTCGAACACTTCCATGACCGCCAACGCCGCAGCGCACGCGATCGGGCTACCGGCGTACGTGCCGCCCAGACCGCCCGGGGCGATGGCGTCCATGTATTCAGCCTTGCCGCACACGCCGGCCAGCGGGAAACCACCGGCGATGGATTTGGCGAAGGTGGTCAGGTCGGCGCTTACGCCCATCTGCTCCATGGCGAAGAAAGTGCCGGTACGGCCAGCGCCGGTCTGCACTTCGTCAGCGATCAGCAGAATGCCGTGTTTGTCGCACAGTTCGCGCAGACGCGCCATGAACGCCTTCGGCGCCACGTAGAACCCGCCCTCACCCTGCACCGGCTCGATGATAATCGCGGCGATGTCTTTAGGCTCGGCGTCGTTCTTGAAGATGCGCTCGATGCTGGCGATCGAGTCGTCAACGCTGACACCGTGCAGCTCGTTCGGGTAGATGGCGCGGAAGATACCGCCCGGCATCAGGCCCATGCCGGCCGAGTACGGCACGACTTTACCGGTCAGACCCAGGGTCATCATGGTGCGGCCGTGGTACGCGCCGGTGAAGGCGATGACGCCCGCACGGCCTGTCGCGGCGCGGGCGATCTTGACGGCGTTTTCAACCGCTTCGGAACCGGTGGTGACCAACAGGGTTTTCTTGGCGAAATCGCCAGGGACCTTGGCGTTGACCTTCTCGCACAGTTCGACGTAAGGCTCGTACGCCAGCACCTGGAAGCAGGTGTGGGTCAGCTTGGTCAGTTGCTCTTGCACGGCGGCAACGATCTTCGGGTGCAGGTGACCGGTGTTCAGTACAGCAATACCGCCGGCGAAGTCGATGAACTCATTGCCTTCAACGTCGGTGACGGTGGCGTTCTTCGCGGATTCAGCGAAGATCGGGTGAATTTGACCAACGCCGCGTGGGACAGCAGCTTCGCGGCGTTTCATCAGGGATGCGTTAGTTTTGCTCATCATTTCCTCATTCGCCGCTCATCGGGCGGCGCGGTTCAAGGATCAAGCAGCGGGGGTCAACAGCGACAGCATACGATGATCGACTGTCGCGGCCTCCCGGCCACCCATAGGTTGGTGCCACTGAAACCTGCGAAACGGCGCTCTCGCGTCCCGCAGGTTGTCGAACAGTTACTTCACTCTGCCACTCAGCGGGTTCAGATGCTGAGGCAGAGGTATTTGATTTCCAGATAATCTTCGATGCCGTACTTGGAGCCTTCGCGACCAAGACCGGACGCCTTGATGCCGCCGAATGGCGCGACTTCGTTGGAGATCAGGCCGGTGTTGATGCCCACCATGCCGTACTCCAGGGCTTCAGCCACACGGAACACGCGGCTCAGGTTCTGCGCATAGAAATACGACGCCAGCCCGAACTCGGTGTCGTTGGCCATGGCGATCACTTCGGCTTCGTCTTTGAAGCGGAACAGCGGGGCCAGCGGACCGAAGGTTTCTTCCTTGGCCACGGCTGCGTTTTTCGGCACGTTGACCAGGATAGTCGGTTCGAAGAAGTTGCCTTCCAGGCTGTTGCCGCCGCTCAGCACTTTCGCGCCTTTGCTCAACGCATCAGCGATGTGCTCCTTGACCTTGGCCACGGCTTTTTCATCGATCAGAGGACCGGTGGTGGTGCCGTCGGCCAGGCCATCACCCACTTTCAGCTTGGCAACGGCAACCTGCAGCTTCTCGGCGAAAGCGTCGTAGACCGCGTCCTGCACGTAGATACGGTTGGCGCACACGCAGGTCTGACCGTTGTTGCGGTACTTGGAGATGATCGCGCCTTCAACGGCCTTATCCAGGTCAGCGTCGTCGAACACGATGAACGGCGCGTTGCCGCCCAGTTCCAGCGACACCTTCTTGATGTCGTGGGCGCATTCAGCCATTAACTGGCGGCCGATCTCGGTCGAGCCGGTGAACGACAGCTTGCGCACGATCGGGTTGCTGGTCAGCTCGCTGCCAATATCGCCGGCGCTGCCAGTCACCACACTGAACACGCCCGCCGGGATGCCCGCGCGCTCGGCCAGTTCAGCCAGTGCCAGTGCGGAGTAAGGGGTTTGCGAAGCGGGCTTGAGCACCATGGTGCAGCCTGCCGCCAGCGCCGGGCCGGCCTTGCGTGTGATCATCGCGGCCGGGAAGTTCCACGGCGTGATCGCTGCAGTAACGCCGATCGGCTGCTTGAGGACGATCAGGCGCTTGTCCGGCTGATGGCCCGGAATCACGTCGCCGTAGATGCGCTTGGCTTCTTCGGAAAACCACTCGATAAAGGAAGCGGCGTAGGTGATTTCGCCTTTGGCTTCGGCCAGCGGCTTGCCCTGCTCCAGGGTCATCAGGCGACCGAGGTCGTCCTGGTTTTCAATCATCAGCTCGAACCAGCGACGCAGCTTGGCGCCACGCTCTTTGGCGGTCAGGGCACGCCAGGCCGGCAGCGCCTTGTCAGCGGCTTCGATGGCGCGGCGGGTTTCAGCAGCGCCCATCTTCGGCACGGTACCGAGAATCTCGTTGGTCGACGGGTTGTTGACCTTGATGGTCTGGCCACTGTCGGCATCAGCCCAGGCGCCATTGATGTACGCCTGCTGGCGGAACAACTTCGAGTCTTTGAGCTGCATTGCGGCCTCCTGAACAGCACCGCGCGCGGCGGAGCGAATGGTTGTGTGCGGGCGCCTCCACCGAGGCCGCCGCCGGATAAGACTGTCGCCGGCCCTGATTGGAGAATAGAAGAAAGGCCGGGCGGGGCGTTTGAAATCTCAAACGAATCCTAGGGACAACAGGGGTAAAGGACAATAGTGCGTTCGAAAAAAAGAACGGGTTGAGCTTCGGATGGGGATGGATATGGGTCAGCGTAGCCGGGAGGATGCGTATGGGGTTGTCATGCGGGGGTGGCTTTGCTGCCTGGCCTGGTCTCACTAAATTGTTAACAGCGGGTCATCGGCATGGACGCGTGCAGGCCAGATGAGTATTATGGCGCCCGCGTTGCACCTGTAGCTCAGCTGGATAGAGTACTGCCCTCCGAAGGCAGGGGTCATGGGTTCGAATCCCGTCAGGTGCACCATCTTCTTCTGCCCTTGCATCGCAACGGGTCAGCGTTACTGCCAGATACCTGCTCAGGGCCTGAGAGTCGTTTTTGCGGCGATGGCGCAAACGACAGTGCGCAAAGCGCACCCTTCAAAAGCTAACCAGCCCAGCAGAAACCTCTCAAAATCAAGTCTGACGCCCAAGCCTTGTCACCCGCGATCAAAATCAATTGAGGCATCTTCGTCTGTTGGTCGGGCCTGGCCGCACTCCCTTTCATCAACTCATTGACCGACGACTGCAAGGCACGTCCTCGAAGTAGAACATCGAGCTGTCTGCGCAATGACACCCCGATGCTCCAAGACGTGAGTAAGCGTTTGAAGGGCAAATAATTGGCTAGCTATGTTCTCCGAGCTTAGACGACAAACTTGCTAACCAACCCCTGCAAATGCACACCCAAACGCGCCAGCTCAACGCTCGAAGCTGCTGTCTGCTCACTCGCTGAGGCAGTCTGTTCGGAGATGTCCCTCACACTGAGGACACTGCGGTTAATTTCTTCGGCCACCGCGCTTTGCTCTTCAGCAGAGGCGGCGATTTGCTGGTTCATCGATTCGATGGTTGAAATCGAGCGACTGATGTTTCCAATCGAAGCGCCCGCATCACGCGCCAGCTCGACGCTGTTATCAGTCAGAAGGCGGCTGTTTTCCAGCGTGGTCGCAACCTGTGCGGTTCGGCTGTGCAGACCACCAATCAATGTCGCAATTTCTTCGGTCGACGCTTGTGTGCGCTGCGCCAGGCTTCTCACCTCATCCGCAACAACCGCAAAACCTCGGCCGGCTTCGCCAGCACGCGCGGCTTCGATGGCGGCATTGAGTGCCAGCAAGTTGGTTTGCTCGGCAACGGCCTTGATCACGTCGAGCACGCCGCCGATTTTGTTGCTCTCTTGCTTGAGCTCATCCATCGCGGTTTTCGAATAGCCGACTTCTGTGGCGAGTTTTTCGATCTGGAGCACTGCCTTGGCGACAACTGCATCACCATCGCGGGCTTCTTTGGAGGCGCTGACCGCCGCATCCGACGCCTGCTCTGCGTTCCTCGCCACTTCCTGAACCGTGGCGGCCATTTGGTTCATGGCTGTTGCGACTTGGTCGGTTTCGGTTCGCTGACTATTGACCCCTGCGCTGGTCTGCTCGGTGACTGCGGACAACTGTTCGGCAGCGCTCGCAATCTGAGTGACGCTATCACGCAGGCCACCAATCAACTGCCGCAGGTTGGTGGTCATTCTGTGCATGCTGGCTTGCAGCAGGCCCAGCTCGTCTCGCCTTTGCGTTATTTCGCTGTAGGTCAGATCGCCGTTGGCGACTCGATCAGCCAACTGCAGTGCTTCGCGAAGCGGCCCCACGATCAGGCGGGTGATGACCCATGCAGCCAGTGCGCTGATGATGAGCGCAATGCTGAGCCATATGATCAACATCTTATTGGCTTGGCCCACATCCTCAATACGCAGCGAAACCTGGTTCTGCGCCAACTGATCGGCGGAAGCCAGCAGGACTTCGATGTTTTTGGTAATACCTGCCTGGCCCTGGTTAATGGCGGCCTGTGCTTCCGAAAACTGGGCAATGGCAGCCTGGTATTTATTCAGTGAAGCCTGAAAGCCTTTGATGGCATCGGGTTGAAATCCAGCGGCTTGCAGGGATTGGGCGTTGCTTACGGCCGCAGCGATTGAAGCGTTCGCCAGCTGCTGCGCGTCAGGCTTTAGCGTGAAGGTGTACCCACGCACATCAAAGCGCATTTTCTGAAAAAGCGTCAGCGCTTGTCCGATTGCATCTCGCTGTGCGGCAGTGCCCTCGGGCGAATTGGAGAGCGTGTCCAAGCGTAGCAGCACCTCCAATGCCTCATCGGCGGCGCTGCCAGACACGGCTCGGCTCGCTTCGCGCGTATGGGTCGCATTGATGATGTCGTTGTAAAAGCCCTTGTAGACCGTCATCGCGGCGGTCGCGGTTTTTACATGGGGAATATTGAGCTCGGAGTCGAGTATTTCGCGCAAATACGCCAAATGACTGTCGAGGTTGTCATAGGCTTTTAGCCAGGTGGCAGCGTTGGCGTCGTCAGAATTCTGGCCGTAGACCAGCCGGGCGATGCGCATGTCCCGCGTCAGCGTTGTGAGTTTCGCGATGTCAGACACGCGCTCACTTCGCTCGCTGAGTGAGGAGATGCCTGTCCACCCCGTGAGGGCGATAAGGACAGTGAATATGATCACCAGGGTGAAGCCGAGTACGAGCTTCGACCTGACGGTCATGTTGATTAATATGTTCTTTAGCATGGCGCCCTCTGAAGTTTTAGGTATTCACATAGGAGAGGGCCACTCCATGCCATTCCTACAGCCTTAAACTTCGGCCTGCCGCAAAAAAACTTTAGGAAAAAATCGTCCTTTCATACACTATCGGCGCAATAGGTTACTTGCTTCGCGGTATCTATTCCGGACGAAAAGTTCAAATTATTTTGCTTGTTTTTTTGTTGTCCGATGGAAGGTCGCCTGAGTCAGAGGCTGGAGATCAATTGCGGTTTAGAGGTCACGGCTGCTGCTTACTACGACCCCGCCCCCCAAGGATTAGGCCATTCAGGGCTGAATAGTTGGCCATAGCGCTATCGATGGATGGGAACAGTTTCAGCCCACTACTAAAGACAGTTGTTCTTTTTATTCAGCGCGGATAATGCCACCCCGCTGGCAACTTTGCACTTCGATATTGGGTGCCGTCATCGTGAAAGATTCAGTGCTTGCGCTGATTACCGCTAATTGACCGCCACTTAAAGTTCTTTACCGTTCAGAACCATTGTTTGGTGAACCGATAGAAACCAAACACTCATTCCAGCAGACCGACGGCTTGAACCAACTTCAGCCCCCACTCCACTCGTTCGGGAATGGCTTGAATCAGCTGCTCCCGGTCTCCGCCCAGCAGCGCTCTGAGCTGATGGGGCGCGAACACCACGTCGATGAATTGAAGGGCCAGCGCATCAGGATCCGAGGGTTGGTCCGGGCCCGCCATGATGGCGGAACGCACTCTGGTGAATCCACCTTCCCACCCGATTCGATTCACTTCGGCCGCCAGCAGCGGGGCCCGACTGGAAGTGGCTATCACCAGGCGCATCATGGCCAGGGTATCGGGTTGCAGCGCATGTTCGAGGATGCCATGGCCCACATGCCTCAGGCGGCATTGGAGCGGGAGCGCGGGAATCGCCTCGGCGGGCACCAGCAAAGTCGCTACGTGGCGCCGCACCACGGCTTCGAACAACGCCTCTTTATTGGCATAGCGCGCATAGAGAGTGGCTTTGCTGGCGCCTGCCGCCCGGGCGATGTCTTCGCATGAAGTGCCCTCGACGCCTTTGGCCAGAAAGCGCTGCAGCGCAGCATCCAGCAATCGACGCTCGGCCTCGCCCGCCTGGCTTTGCCTGGGCCTGCCGCCTTTGGATTTGGTCGTGATCAACGTCATGGCCGGCAACTTACCGACCTCTTGTTTGCGCGTCAACTAAACGGTAACGTTTAGTTAAATCGGCGCAGGCAGCCGGCGCTCTTCACCCCCTTCACACCGACCAGGAAGGCTCTTTGTGGATCACACTACTGCTTTACCGATTGTGGTTGCTGGCGCATCAGGAGACTTGGGCCAACGCCTGGTCCGGGCGCTGGTTGAGCGCGGCGCCCATGTCATCGCACTGGTTCGACCAGGCACTGAACAAACCCGGTTGACTGGTCTACCCAGCAGCGGCGTCACCGTCACGCCCGTTTCTCTGGACGACGCTCAGGGCCTGCGCGGTGCCATTGCCGGCGCGGGTTGCGTCGTGTCCACGCTCAACGGCCTGGAGGAGGTGATCATCAAACAGCAAAGCAGGCTGTTGGAGGCCGCTGTCGCTGCTGGGGTACCCAGGTTCATTCCCTCGGATTATTCGCTCGACTACACCCATACCCGCCCTGGCGACAACCGCAACCTGGACCTTCGCCGGCGCTTCGCCACCCAGCTCGATTCAGCCAACATCGCCGTTACCTCAATCCTCAACGGTGGGTTTCTGGAACTGCTCGAAGGCGACGCGCCTATCGTGCTTCCCGGCCGCCGAGTGCTGCATTTCGGCGATGCGCAACAGCTACTGGACTTCACTGCCAAGGACGACGTAGCCGCCTTTACCGCCGATGCCGCGCTTGATCACAACACGCCGCGTTTCCTGCGCATTGCCGGCAACAGTGTGTCGCCTGCGCAGATTGCCAACATCCTGACCGAGCTGACCGGGCAGCATTACCGCACCCTGCGCCCCGGGAATATCGGCACGCTGTCCGCCCTTATCTCCGTGGTGCGCGCGCTTACGCCTGCCAGTGAAAAGCCCTTCCCCGCCTGGCAAGGCATGCAATACCTGCGAGACATGATGAGTGGGCGCGGCAAGCTGCTCAATCTGGACAACGATCGCTATGGCCAACGTGAATGGGCATCCGTCCATGACACATTGGCCCGTACCCATGTGCAAGGGACCAACCCATGACCCACCCTGTCGAGTCCTTTCCCCTTCATATCCCCCAGACACAACTCGACGATCTGGCCCAGCGCCTGGCGCAAACCCGCTGGCCTGACCCAGAAACAGTCTCCGACAACAGCCAAGGGCCCAGGCTTGAGCGTATTCGCGCGCTGGTCGAGCGCTGGCGTAACGGCTATGACTGGCGCGCCACCGAAACCCAACTCAACCAGTGGAACAGCAGCCGGACCGAGATCGACGGCCTTGGCATTCACTTTCTTCACATACGCTCGCCTCACCCTGACGCCCTGCCCTTGCTGATGACCCACGGCTGGCCAGGCTCCATTCTGGAGTTCAGGGCGATGGTTGGCCCCCTCACCGACCCGACCGTTCATGGCGGCGCGGCGAGCGACGCGTTTCATCTGGTGATCCCGGCGCTTCCGGGTTTTGGTTTCAGTGATAAGCCACGTTCGCCGGGTTGGGGCGTGGGTAAAACCGCTGCGGCCTGGGCGCAATTGATGGACCGCTTGGGATATGGCCAGCGCTGGGCCGCCCAGGGTGGGGATTGGGGGGCGGCCGTGACCAGCGCACTTGGGCACATGCGTCCGCCTGGTCTGATTGGCATTCACCTGAACATGGTCATGTACCAACCCACTGAAGAGGAGATCGCGCAGGCCACTCCTGAAGAGCAGCGCATGTTGGCCGATGCGCAACGCTATGAGCGGGAGCTGTCCGGTTACATGAAGGTGCACAGCACCCGGCCGCAGTCGATAGGCTTCGCCCTGTCGGATTCGCCCGTTGGCTTAGCGGCGTGGGTTTACGCGCTGTTTCAGGACGCTTCCGACAGCGGCGGAGAGCCCGAGCGGGTCATGAGCTCGACGCGCTGATCGACGACATCATGCTGTATTGGCTGCCTAATGCGGGACCCAGCTCGGTCCGTTTCTACTGGGAAGGGATGCGCGCAATGCAGCAGCAAGGCCCTGCACGCGCTGTGCCCATCCCAGCTGGGGTGAGCATGTTCCCGGGCGAGCTACTTCGCCTGTCCCGGCGCTGGGCAGAGGCGCGTTTCGACGACTTGCGGTTCTTCGCTGAGGCCGAGCACGGCGGCCACTTCGCTGCCATGGAAAACCCGGCGACGCTCACCGAGCATGTGCGTGAAACCTTCCGTCTGCTGCGTTGAGAGCTTCGCTTTTGGGATTGAGCGGCGGTCGCGGACTGCCGGCATCTGGATGCAACGTATGTAATAGACGAGCCTTCGCCATGGCGTTGCGCGCAAGCAATGCCGGCCGCTGCAGCATGAGTCAGAGATTCAGGCTTCGCCCGACATTGGCCTGATCTGGTCAGCGCATTCGACATGTAGTAAACGTGTCGGATGCTCTGGCTCGCTGATTGCAGCCCGTCACGATTTCTACGGCGGCGGGTGGATCGGGGAACATTGAGCGCTGAGGGAGCTCACACCTCTTGCCTTTGAACCGTCCTGTTGGTGACCCCCTCTATGGAACACGTACTCCCGGAAGCCTGGCTGAACGCACTGCCGTTGCCCTGGCTCAACACCTTGGTGGCCGCCGCCTTCGCGATTTGCATCGCACTGTTGGGACGCTGGATCGCATTGGTGTTGCTCCGTCGCGTCGCCAAGTCCTTCGTCTTCGCCCAGCAGCTCATTCACCGCGCCGAACCGCCGACCTTGTGGCTGATCCCGCTGCTGGCCCTGCAAACCGTGTGGACGTCTGCGCCTGATGATCTGATGTTGATCAAGGGTGTTCGGCATTTGAACGGCATGCTGGTGGTGGCCGGGTTCACCTGGCTGGCGTTGAGTTGCGTGAAAGCCATTGGCGAAGCGGTCGCGATCCGAAACCCGCTGGACATCGAGGACAACCTGCAAGCCCGCCGGATTCAGACGCAAGTGCGGGTGCTGGTGCGCTGCCTGAATGTGCTGGTGTTGTTGTTCGGTACCGGGCTGATTCTGATGAGCTTCCCGCCGGTGCGTCAGATCGGCACCAGTCTGCTGGCGTCGGCAGGGCTTGCGGGATTGGCCGCCGGTTTCGCCGCCAAGCCGGTGCTGGGTAACTTGATCGCGGGTTTGCAAATCGCGATATCCCAGCCGATTCGCCTGGATGACGTGGTGATCGTTGAGGGCGAGTGGGGTCGCATTGAAGAGATTAGCGGCACGTACGTGGTGCTGAAGATCTGGGATGAGCGGCGGATGGTGATTCCGTTGCAGTACTTCATCGAGAAGCCCTTCCAGAACTGGACGCGCAGCACGTCGAGCCTGATTGGCTCGGTGTTTCTGTGGGTGGATTACGCGTTGCCACTGGAGGAGCTGCGCGAAGAAGCGGAGCGCATCTGCAAGGAAATTCCGCACCTCTGGGATGGCCGCGTCTGCGTATTGCAGGTCACGGACACCACCGACAAAGCGATGCAGTTGCGGGTGTTGTTGAGTTCGGCGGATTCATCGCGCAGTTGGGATGCGCGATGCCACATGCGCGAGCGGCTGATCAGTTTCGTCGCACGGCAATACCCGCAGTGCCTGCCTCAGCTGCGTGCGGAGATGTCGTCGCGCACTGTTCAGCCGGAGCGCGAAGGCCACGAAGCGCCCACGGAAATCGCGCGTCAGCCGCCAGTCTGAAGACAGGTCAAAGCAAGCTGCCCGGCCACCTCAGCGGTGGCCAGGCAAGACTTATTGACCGCCGCTGAACATCACAAACTTGCCCATCATCATTGCGGCAAACTGTTGCGCCGGCATCTTCACGCCGTTGAAGTCCACCACGTCGTTGGCGTAGTGCAGGCTGGACACGATGTTGTCGCCATCGACCTTGCCCATTTGCAACATGACCGCCATGCCGCCCACCGAATCCGCTGCGCCCTGCGCCTGCTGCGCGATGGCGGCGGGGTCGGTCAGACCGGCAGACTTGGCGCGCAGTGCGGCCAGATCCTTGATCATCGGCTTGGAGAGCACCAGCTTGGCGTCCAGCTGGGTCAGCAGCTGCTTGAGCAATTCCGCGCCTGGCTGATCGAGTGCCGAAGGATTGGCCAAGTCCATCGACAGGCTGAACTGGCTCTCGCCGCTGGCTGTTTTCAGTGAAAGCTTTTCCAGCTCGATGTGCGGCTTGGCACTCAGCAACTTGCTGACTTCAGCCTGCACCAAGGCCTGATCAGCCGGGCTCAAATGTGGCGTGTAGGCTTCACCCACCGCCGCGGCGGCCTGGGCTTGAGGCTGCACTTTCTCCTGATAGATCTTCATCAGTGCCTGGGTTGAGGCGATGTCGAAATTGCCGAACTTCCAGAGCATCTGCATGGCGCCAACGTCATTGCCATTGAAGCTGACGTTGCCGATGTCGTAGGTCACCTGCGCATTCAGGTTGCCTTCCACTTCCTGCAACAGGCTGGTGTTGACGAAGTCCTTGAACTGAATAGCCGGCTGGCCTGCCGCCTGGAACGTGGCCGAGGCGATTTTCGCGTCGGTGTGGCCCAGGTAGAAACCCGATTTGCCTTTTGTGCCACCGGTGTTGAAGGTGAAATCCTTGAGCGTCAGATGCACCGGGCCTTCTTCGGAGGTGGCGGTGACGTCGACGCTGCCCAGCACACCGTTGGCCTCAAGCTTCTGGCCATCGCCCGAGCCGGAGGCATTCACGGTGAAACCGGAAAACTTGAACGCGCCGGTCTGATCGGTGAATTCAAACGGCAGCAAGTCCACCCGGCCCAATGCGGCGCGGTCGTAGCCCATGCTGAAGTGGCCGGTCAGCGGCGGCTGGCCGTTGGTCATGGCAAACCATTTCTCGGAGAAAGCGTTCTTCTCAATCTGCACGTTGCTGGCGGCCATTACCGGCAGCAGTTGCAGCGATTTCACGCGGCTCCACGGCAATGGCCCGTGCTCGATGTTGTCGACAAACAGCAGCTCGACCGGCTTGCCCTCATTGAATTGGGGGTCCTGGATATTCAGCTTGTAGTGCGCGGTGCTGGTGAAGAAGTGACGGTCAAGGGAAAGGAGCTCAACACTCGCCTTGCCTTCATGCCCGACGAACGCGGCTTGAAGCTGCTGATTGCCTTGCTGGATGGCGTCGTTGAGCGCGCCCTCCAGCCGTTTTCCGGTGTACCAGGCGCCAGCGGTAACGAGGACGCCCGCAACCACAATGACGCCTACGGCGATGTTGACTGATTTTTTCATGTGTCGACTCGAAGATGTCCGTTCTTGAAGAGAGGTCTTGCCTTCCTTGACCCCGGAGGGTTTCGGCGCCACACAGAGCGGCCGTGCAGCACCTTGCGCTGCCGAGAGCCCGGCGAGATTAGCACTTGGCGAGGACGTTTTGCAGCCGTTGCGCCTAGCCACGACGTTCGCCGAGGCGTTAGGCTGGACGCCAATTTGCTAAGGGAATCGATGAGATGAGCGACGTGCAAAAGCCCAAGGGTCCGGTCAAGGCGGTGATTTTCGACATGGACGGCCTGCTGCTGGACACCGAAGGCATCTACACCGAAGTGACCGACACCATCGCCAAGTGGCACGGCAGGACGTTCGACTGGGCGGTGAAACAGCACTCCATTGGCCGCGGCTCCCAGGATTTCGCCGAGTACGTGATCAGCGCGCTTGAGCTGCCGATGTCTCCCGAGGAGTTCCTGACCGTTCGCCAGCCGATGCTGGACGAGCGCTTCCCGCACGCCGTGCCGATGCGTGGCGCCGAGGCACTGGTGCGTCACCTCGCCGAGCACAACATCCCCATCGCGGTGGGCACCAGTTCTTCCCTTCACTACTTCCACGTGAAAACGAGCAATCACCGCGCCTGGTTTGAGCTGTTTAAAGACGTGGTGACGGCAGATCACGCCGAGGTCACCGCGGCCAAGCCTGCGCCGGATATCTTCCTGGCTGCGGCGCGCCACCTGGGCGTGGACCCGAAGGATTGTCTGGTGTTTGAAGACTCGCCTTTCGGCGTCACCGCTGCCAAGACCGCAGGGATGTATGCCGTGGCGGTGCCTGACTCGCACATGCCGGTCGAGCAATATGCGCACGCCGACCTGATACTGGGCTCGCTGACCGAGTTTCCGCTGGAAGATTGGGGTTTGCCGGGCTTTGCCCGCTGATCACGCTGTAGGCGCAGGACCGCGCTTGCTCGCGATGAGGCCGGCACATCCGCTAGGTCGCAGGCGTTCGAAAGGGCGCCTTCGCGAGCAAGCTCACTCCCACAGGGACGGTGTTTGCTGCGCGCCACCGGGCTTACGTTCGCGGCAATTGCGTGACATTTACGCTACACCCCAACCCTTAAATCCACCCCCAACGCCCGAGCGAACGCCTTGACCAGCGGGCTCCGGGGGGCGTTGTGCCTCAGGATGAGGTTGACGGGCGTTTGTAGAAAGATCAGGTCGCGGCGCAGGGCGCGCAGCTGACCGTCGCGGATCATATTGCGCGCATAGTGTTCGGGAAGAAAGCCGATGAAGCGCCCGGTCAGGATCATCATGGCGACGGCTTCGACTTGGGAGGCGGAGGCGCACTGGCTGTCGGAATTGACGAAGCTCGCCTTGTCGCGATGGATCGCATAGCGGTGATTCACGATGTCGAATGCGCGCAGGCTGTCGATGCTCAGGGCACCGTCGTCCGCCTCGAACAGCGGATGCCCCACTGCGCAATACGCGTGGGAGGTCTCTTCGTACAACTGGAAATAATCAAACTCTTCGCGCCGCTGATACACCGGCACGATGCCAAGACTCACCCGTCCTTCGACCATGGCACGCTCGACTTCATCCAGTTGAGACGCTTGCAGGCGCAGTCTGACTTTGGGCGCTTCATCGCGCATTAGTCTAAGTGCGGCAATGAGCGGCGAACTTTTATCGGTCAGGGTGTTATCAATTACGCCGATACTCAAATCGCCAATCAACTCATTCTGCGCAGAACTAATCCGGTCGCGAAAACTGTCCACAGACGCGAACAATTCGATCGCCGCCTGATAGACCAGCTTGCCCTCTTCAGTGAGATGAAACCCTTCCCGGCCTCGTGTACAGAGGCGCATGCCGATGCGGATTTCAAGGTCCGAAATCTGCTTGCTGATGGCTGCAAGGCCCACATTCAGCTCATTCTGGGCGGCGCTGAAGCCACCCGCCTCGACCACGGCCTGAAACACCCGCAACAGCTTGAAGTCCATTCCGCTGAGAGTAAGAGGCGGGCGTATTCCCGGTTTAGGCGGCACGTTTCCAGAATTGGAAAGTGGAGTTTCCATAATGCTTATTGACCTCGCCTATTGGATTCAACAGGCTCTGACTCACAACAAAAACGTGCCCGGTTGATAATAATGAACACAGAAAAACCCGATTGGCAACCGCGCACGCGGTACTCTGCAACATAGGCAGAAAGCGGATCCAACATTAAATAACCTGACACTTTGATCAGGACTTTCAATTAGTAACTGCCCTCTATCCAGGACGATTCCATGCTGCAGCGGCGGGCCTACGTCGGGGCGGGGAGGCTGGGTAGGGTTGCCCAGATCAGGCAGGCGCGGTCTGCACACAGCTTCGGAGAGACACATGAATCAGAATCAGGCGGAGCAGCTGCAAGCCGAGCGCAGGAAGACCGAAAACGCGTTCGACATCACCCAGTACGAACACGTCCCACGCCGCTATTACGGGCGCATTTTCTTCGCGACCCTCATCATCGTTGCCCTCGCCGGCCTGGCCCGTGCGTTTGCCAACGGGCAGATCGAGTGGGGTTATATCGGCCAGTTCCTCACGTCCGAGGCCATTCTTTGGGGTCTGCTGAACACGATCATCATGTCGATTCTGGCGATGGCCCTCGGGGTGGTGATCGGCGTGATCACGGCCATCATGCGCATGTCGGCGAACCCGATTTTGCGTTACGTCGCGATCACCTACACCTGGCTGTTTCGTGGCACGCCGCTGATCTTGCAGTTGCTGCTGTGGTTTAACCTGGCGCTCATCTTCCCGGTCATCGGCATTCCCGGTGTGTTCGAGATCGATACGGTCAGCCTGATGACACCTTTCGTTGCCGCGCTACTGGGCCTGAGCATCAATCAGGGCGCGTACACCGCCGAGGTCGTGCGCGCAGGCTTGCTGTCCGTAGACACCGGTCAGTACGAAGCCGCCAAATCCATCGGCATGCCGCGCCTGCAGGCATTGCGTCGGGTGATCCTGCCCCAGGCGATGCGCGTGATCATCCCGCCGGTTGGCAACGAATTCATCAGCATGGTGAAGATGACCAGCCTTGCCAGCGTCATCCAGTATTCCGAATTGCTGCACAACGCGCAGAACATCTACTACGCCAACGCCCGGGTCATGGAGCTGCTGATTGTCGCGGGGATCTGGTACCTGGCGGTGGTGACTGTCCTGTCGTTCGGTCAAAGCCGGCTGGAGCTGCGCTTCGCCCGCGGCGCCGGCAAGCGTTCGTAAGTCAGGCCCAGGAGAATCAGCATGAGAAACATCGTCAAAGCCGTCGGCCTGAACAAATACTACGACCAGTTCCACGCCCTCAAAGACGTCAGCATTGAAGTCGAACAAGGCGAAGTCCTGTGCATCATCGGGCCCTCGGGCTCGGGCAAGAGCACCCTGCTGCGGTGCGTCAATCAGCTCGAAAAAATCGACAAGGGCGGTTTGTGGGTCGATGGCGAACTGGTGGGCTACCGCATCGTCGGCAATAAACTGCACGAACTGACGGACGCTCAGATCGCCCGTCAGCGTTTGAGCACCGGCATGGTGTTTCAGCGCTTCAACCTCTTCCCGCACATGACGGCGTTGCAGAACGTGATCGAAGGCCCGATCCAGGTGCTCAAGCGCTCGCCCAAAGAGGCCAATGAAGAAGCCACCGAGCTACTGGCCCGCGTCGGGCTGGCGGACAAGCGCCATTCCTATCCCGTGGAGCTCTCCGGCGGCCAGCAACAGCGTGTCGCGATCGCGCGCGCATTGGCGATGCGGCCCAAGCTGATGCTGTTCGACGAACCCACTTCCGCCCTCGATCCGGAGTTGGTGGGCGAAGTGTTGTCGGTCATGCGTGACCTGGCGCACAGCGGCATGACCATGATCGTCGTGACACACGAACTCGGCTTTGCCCGCGAAGTTTCCAACCGGATGGTGTTCATGGACGGCGGCCAGATTGTGGAGGCCGGCACCCCGGAAGACATTCTAATAAGCCCACAAAATCCAAGAACCCAAAGCTTCATTTCTGCCGTTCGCACTTAAACCAGAACAAACGAGAACGACCATGAAAAAGATCCTCATCCCCAGTTTGCTCGCCGGCCTGATGGCGTCCGCGTCAGTGTTCGCCGCGCTGCCCGCCAGCCTCAAGGAAAAGGGCGAAATCACCGCCGCCATCGTGCCGAATTACCCGCCGATGGATTTCAAAGACACCAGCACCAACACGCTGACCGGCTTGGACGTGGATCTCGGCAACGCCCTGGCCGAGCGCCTTGGCGTCAAGATCAAATGGCAGGAGACCGCTTTCGAGCAGATGGTCAGCGGCTTGGTCACCAGGCGCTTCGATATCATTCTGTCGGGCATGACCGACACGGCCGAGCGGCAGAAGTCGGTGACGTTCATCGACTATTTCGCCAGCGGGCCGCAGCTGTACACGCTGACCAAAAACGCTGATCTGAATGAGCCCGCCGATCTGTGCGGCAAAAAAGTCGGCACCAGCCGCCGCACCACCTGGCCTGCGGAAATCGCGGGGTGGAGCAAGGAAAACTGCGAAGCGAAAGGCAAGCCGGCGATCATCGTCAGTGGCTCCGAAGGCTCGGCCGATGCACGCGCGCAACTGCGTCAGGGCCGGCTCGACGCCGCGATGCAGGGCAGCGAAACCATTCCTTACCTGATGTCCCAGGAGAAGGACACGTACAAGCCCCTTGGCCTGGCGATCTCGAAACAGTTCACCGGCCTGGGCGTCAGCAAGTCCAACCCTGAACTGGCGGCGGCCATCTCTGAATCGATGCAGGCCATGGTCGACGACGGCACCTATGGCAAGATTTTGAAAAAATGGGAGCTGGAACAGGGCGCGGTGACCAAGGTCGGGATGAATCAGGGTAAGTAACAGGCGATCAAGCCAGCCCCGTCAGGGATGACTCGTCGTCTAGAATGCGGCGCTGTCGGGCAGCGTTTGTGGGAGCACCAACCCGGTCGCTCCCACAATGGATCTGCTCCGAGGCTTGAACAAGGACGGAAAAACAACAGTGGCCACCTACTCCCTCGTCATCCGCCGCTTGATGGTCTGCTCGTTGACTATCGTCATGAGCCGGGCGATGACCAGCCCGCTGCTGACGCTGTTCCTGAGCACAAGGCTGGGGCTCAATCAGCAAGACGTCGGGTTGCTGATGGGCATCGCGGTGTTCATCGCCACGCTGCTGGGCCTGTACGGTGGCTACATCATCGACCGGCTGGAAAAGCGCAAGTTGCTGATCCTGGCGATGCTGTCCAGTGCCGTCGGCTTCGCCCTGCTGACCTTCGCCCACAACGTCTATCTGACGACCCTCACGCTGGTGATCACTGAGACGGCCTCGGCGCTGTTCCTGATCGGCTCCAAAGCAATCATCAGCGAAAACCTGCCCATCGGGCAGCGTGCGAGGGTTTTCTCGCTGCGCTATACCCTCACCAACATTGGCTACGCCACCGGCCCGATGCTCGGCGTGGTCATTGCCGGGCACCTGCCACTGGCACCGTTTTTCATCGCCAGTGCGATCGCGTTCTGCAGTCTTTTCCTGATGCTCGGCATACCGCGCACAGTCGCGGATACCGAGCACCCACCGCGCAGCTTTCTCGACACCCTGGTCACGCTGAAAAACGACCGCACGCTGATTCTGTTCACGGGCGGCAGCTTGCTCAGCACCATCGTGCATGGCCGGTATACGTTGTACCTGTCGCAGTTTCTGCTGGTCACGCACACGGCGGAACAGGCGCTGAAAATCCTGTCAGCCGTATTGGCGTGCAACGCGTTAACGGTCATTTTGATGCAGTACCAGATCGGCCGCTTTCTCAAACGCGAGCAGTTGCCGTACTGGATTTGCCTTGGCACCGCATTGTTTGCGATCGGCCTTGTCGGCTTCAGCTTTGCCGAAACAACCCTGGCCTGGTGCGCCGCAATGTTCGTTTTTACGTTGGGCGAGATGATCATCTATCCCGCCGAATACCTGTTCGTCGACACCATCGCACCGGATCACCTTCGCGGCAGTTACTTGGGGGCGCAGAATCTGGCGGCCTTCGGCGGAGCGTTGAGCCCGGTGATCTGCGGCTACTTATTGATCAACAGCCCCGCGCCGACCATGTTTTATGTCCTGGCGTGCCTGACCGCCATGGGCGGCACACTGTGCTTCCTGGCCGGGCGCCACGGGAAGCTCACTCACGCTGACCTCTCCCTCTGACGCCGTGCTCGGCCACCTGCGGCTCGTCAATTTGTCACTTTTCAAAACCCGCCCAAACAGGTGAGTATGTCCGGCCTAGAGCTTTCGGTCTGATCGGTCTTTACGAGACCCCTTGCAAGCCTGTTCCAGACTGTCCTGATTTCCACTTCCCTGACGAAAAGGATATCGAGCAATGAAATACCGCACCCTTGGCCAATCCGGCCTCCAGGTTTCAACGCTGACACTGGGCTCCATGATGTTCGGCGTGCAGACCGGCACCGAAGAATCCCTGCGCATCATCGACAAGGCCTGGGATGAAGGCGTCAACTTCATCGACACGGCCAACGTCTACAACGCCGGCCGGTCTGAGGAGATCGTCGGCGAAGCCATTGCCAAGCGGCGCAGCGAGTGGGTCCTCGCCACCAAGGTCGGCAGCAGCTCGGGCAATACTGCACCGAACGCCAGCGGCCTGAATCGCAAGCACATCTTCAATGAAATCGAATCCAGCCTGCGTCGTCTCGACACCGATTACATCGATATCCATTACCTGCACAAGGAAGACCACAACACGCCACTCGAAGTGACCGTGTCGGCCATTGGCGATCTGATTCGCCAGGGCAAGATCCGGTACTGGGGCGTGTCGAACTTCCGCGGCTGGCGTATCGCGGAGGTGGTGAATGTGGCTCAGCGTCTGGGCGTCGACACACCGGTAATCAGCCAGCCGCTGTATAACATCGTCAACCGTCAGGCCGAGCTGGAGCAGATCACTGCGGCGAAGTTCTATGGTTTGGGCGTCGTGCCCTACAGCCCGCTGGCACGCGGCGTGTTGAGTGGCAAGTACGCCCCTGATGTAACGCCAGACAGCAGCACCCGCGCCGGCCGTCAGGACAAGCGCATCCTGGAAACCGAATGGCGCACCGAGTCCTTGCACATCGCCCAGAAACTGCAGGTGTACACCCAGGCCAAAGGCGTAGGGCTGGTGGAATTCGCCATTGCCTGGGTGCTGAACAATCAGGCTGTGACCTCTGCCATTGTCGGGCCACGTACCGAGGACCAATGGGACAGCTACACCAAGGCGCTCAGCGTGAACATCACGGCCGAAGACGAAGCGTTTATCGACTCCCTCGTCACACCCGGGCATGCGTCCACGCCGGGTTTCAATGACGTGCAGCATTTCGTGACGGGCCGCTATATCTGACGCCGTTCGGCCGTGAAGCCAGCCTCGCGTGCCGCAAAGACTTGCGTCACCGAGGTCGGGCAGCCCGTTCCCAATCCCCGATTGATGGCAATACCTCTACGCTTAATCCCTTGTAGAATGCCGCGCCGAGACAGCCCGCTAAACTTGTAGCAAAGTTTGACAAGGCCGGCAGCGGTCTCTAGTGTTTCATTGGATCCAATAACTGTTCAGCTGAAGAAGATCAAGCATGCGCAGGACTGAGAAAGAGCAATTTCTGCGGGAAACCCTGGGTGATGAGCAGCCGCCTGCACATCTGGCGCGTGCCGTCATCGAAGAAAAACTGCGCAGCGCCATTCTTGAAGGACGCCTCCCGGCAGGCATCGCCCTGCGCCAGCAAGAGCTGGCGACACTTTTCGGTGTCAGCCGCATGCCCGTGCGCGAGGCGCTGCGTCAGCTGGAAGCTCAATCGTTGCTGCGTGTCGAAACCCACAAAGGTGCGGTCGTTGCCCCGTTGATCAACGAGGATGCTACGGACGCCTATGCGTTACGCATCCTGCTGGAGTCCGAGGCCCTGCGCCAGTCGATCCCGCTGCTGACCGATGAAGACATCAGCATGGCGCGTGGGTACATCGAACAGTTGGAGGTCGAAACCGACTACAGCATCATGGGCACGCTCAACCGCCAGTTCCACATGGCGCTGTATTCCAAGGTGCACAACACACGCCTGCTCAAACTGGTCGAGGACGGCTTGAACGAGGAAGAGCGCTTCTTGCGTTTCAATCTTAAGCAAATGAACCTGGGCAAGGTGTCCCAGCGCGACCACTACGAATTGCTGGAAAAGGCCGGCGCCGGTGATGTGGACGCCACCGTCGAGGCGCTGACTCACCACTTGAATCGTGGTGTTGAAGCCATCAATGCCTACTTGAGCGCCCGTAAGGCGGAAGAGGCAAAACCTGCGGCGGCCTCACGAAAACGTGCCGTCACCCAGTGACATTCGCTGTTTTTTCAACCTTGACCTTGCTCGCCACTGGCTAATCGGCCGATAAGCACAAGGGATCAACGAACGCCGTTCATGACGGCGTATGCGCCGAAGGACCCGGCTCCACGGTTATGACGCCTCTATCAAGGCTCGGGGAAGCTGAGTGCAAGCCGAAAAGAACAAATGGCTGATGGTTGTCAATTCTGGACAACCCGTCAGAACACGCCTGATTTGCTTTCCTCACGTAGGTGGCGATCCGGAGCATTTTCGTGACTGGTCCGAAGGCCTTGGGGATCACATCGAACTGGTAACGCTGCGCCTGCCCGGCCACGGCAGCCGGCTCAAGGAAACGCCCTACGATCAGTGGGCGCCCTTGCTGCAAGACACCTTCCTCGCGTTGCAGCCCTATCTGAGCGAACCTCACGCATTTTATGGCCACAGCTTTGGCGGTCGTGTCGCTTATGAAATGGCCAGGCTGGCGCAGCATCATTACCCGAATCTGACGCGTCACCTGTTCATTTCCGGCTGCCGCAGCCCTGACAGCCGACAACCCTGGCCGTTTTTGCACACGCTGCCGCAGGACGATTTCATTCAAGCGCTGATCAGGCTGGGCGTGCTCCCGAACACGTTCGACCAGGATAAGAAACGCCTGAAGCTGCTGGAGGCTGTCGTGCGCAGCGACGTGAAGCTGTCTGAAATCTGGTCGCACCGCGCAGACGAGGGCCTGGACATTCCGTTGACCGGTCTGTACGGCAGCGATGATCCGGTCGCCACAGCCGCCAGCATGATGAAGTGGCGGGAGTTCACACGTCGCGAGTTCGAACTGATCGAAGTGCGCGGCACTCATGACTTCCTCAGCTCGCAACGCGACCGCCTGCTGCACATCATCAACACGCACCTCGGCTTGCTGGGCGGCTGAACGGAAACCGCCGCCCACTCCTTCTGCATCGACTCCTTACCCCCTCCCCCCTGAAGCCTCCTACGACTAAAAGCCGGCCCTCCCACGCTCGGGCCGCGGCTTATGCACCTATCGTGAAACTTGGTCGTCGTTGACGCGGTGTACCGGTGTGTTCAGGCAAACTCGAACGACGAATCGGTCTGCAGCCGATTCAGGGAAAGCAGTTCTCATGGAGCGGCAAAAGGAGCATTGCCCCGGGCGGAGACATTGAAGTGAAACCCTGAATGTCGCCCAAACCGAAAATTCTCAAAAACTGTATTAACCCGATTAAGCGCAACGCTGAACGAGGTATTCGTTCATTCATTTCAATTCTGGCCTTAATGGGCCGGAAGGGTTGCGCTCGCCCCAATAAAATTTCACTCAGAAGTTTTATTGCCATCTCTCACGCCCGATTTATATAGGCTGTTAATTATATTAAAAAGTATTTGCGGAACCCTTTGAAACTGTTCTAACGTTTTCTGGCCGCCAACGTTTAAGGGCTATTCCCCCACACACGTTGGGCAGCGAGGGCATAGGCCAAGTGCGCATGCCCGATTCCAGCCTGCACGATTGTTGATCACACACGAAATAAGGTTTGCGGCCTTTTATTGCCCGAGATTAACGGGAGTCATGTTATCCGTTGTTTGCACGGCAACTTAAGACGACCACCCGTTGTGGCAATTAGAAGAAATGCTGACACACTTAATCTACCAAGGACGTAAAAATGGACAGTCTCAAACAGCAACTTATTGCAAAAAAATCAGCACTTAGCGCGCACCCTGTTTTTTCCGAAATTAATTCACTGCACGTCCTGCAGCGCTTCATGGAGGTGCATGTGTTCGCGGTCTGGGACTTCATGTCACTCACCAAACGGCTGCAACAGGAGCTGACGTGCACCCGGCTGCCCTGGCTGCCACCGCGAGACCCGAAGGCAGCGCGGCTCATCAATGAAATCGTGTTGGGTGAGGAGTCCGACGACCGGCCGGGACGCCACGATCATTACAGCCACTTCGAACTGTATCTGGATGCCATGCGAGAAGTCGGCGCCAGTACGGCCCGCATCGAGCATTTCGTCGAACTGTTGCACGAAGGCATTCACTACAACACCGCGCTCGACAGCGTCGGCGCAGGCCGAGCGGCCACGCACTTCGTCCGCGACACGCTCGACATTGCTTTGAATGCACCGGCGCATTGCGTAGCGGCCGCGTTTCTGCATGGGCGCGAGAGTGTTATCCCGCAGATGTTTCAGCGAATTCTCGACGACTGGGGCATCACGGCCGACAAGGCACCGACCTTTCGCTACTACCTGGAACGCCACATCGAGGTGGACTCCGAAGACCACGGCCCGGCGGCGGAATCATTGCTGGCCAGGCTAGTCGCCGGCAATGAACAGCACCAGCGCGAGGTGTACGCCGCTGCCATTGCCGCCGTTGATAGCCGCATGGCGCTTTGGGACGCCCTGCAACACACCCTGCGTGAGACGGCGCGGGAAGTCAGCGCGTGAGCCCCTCCCGCCTCCGCAACCCAGAAGCCCTCCACACAAGGACGCCATCATGAAAGCCGAAGACTACATGTCATTCGTCGATGCCTGGGAAGGCCGCGCGACGATTCGGACACGCCCGCGCCGCATCGTCGAAAACGACGAAAAACTGATCTACCCGCTCAGCCGCCAGCCATTGGTGCTCAGCGAGACGTTCACCCGTGAATGCGCCCATCTGCGCGATCTGGCGCTGGTGCAGAGCCTGTACAAGTTCATCAACGACGTGGTGATTTTCGAGACTGAAATCGTCGACAAGACCGCGCGAAGCATCGCCAAAGACAACTTCGCAATCCGCTTTCCCTTCGCTTGCCGCTACGACGCCATGACCGTGGTTGTCGATGAGGATTACCACGCACTGGTGGCGATGGACTTCATGCAGCAAACCATCGCACTCACTGGCATCCAGCCAATCCCGTTGCCACAGGAAATCGAACTCAGCAGGGCCATCCCCGCTGCTCTGGCATTGGCGCCAGGCCACTTGCGCAGCGCAGTCGAGCTCATCTGCGTGGCGATTGCCGAGAACACCGTGACCAACGACGTGGCCGCGTTCGCCAAAGACGACACGGTGAAGCAATCCGTCAAAGGCCTCATGGCGGACCACCTGCTCGATGAAGGACGGCACTCCGGTTTCTGGTCGCGCCTCGTCAGGATCTACTGGCACACAGCGCCCGAGCAGGACAAGCAGCTTATCGCGCAGATCCTGCCTGTGTTCATTGCTCAGTATTTGACCAATGACATCCAGAAGTCTTTCGACTTCGTGCTGATCGACAGCTTGCCGGTCGCAGAGCCGATCAAACAGGCGCTGAGGGAAGAAACGCAGGCGATGTGCTTTCCGATCAATCGCCACCATCCGTTGGTGGGCAACATCATGCGTTTCTTTACCTCCAGCTCGATGCTCGATTCCCCCTGCGTCCAGCATGCCCTTGCCGACTATCTACCGGTCGGAGGCTCGCAATGAAGCGCCTGGAGATTGTGCTCATCGGTCATAGCCAGACAATGAGTGAGCTGAGTGCAGAACTGAATGCCCACGGGCATCTGATTCACCACCTGCGCGACGAGGCAACGCTGAAGCTGAGCGCACCGCAGAACGCGTCGATCCTCATCGAGGACGGCACGCTGGACCTGCCCGGCGCAGAATTGGGCGTGTTCGAGACAGCCATTCATCTCGGCCTCCGGGTAGGACTGACACCGGTGAGCGAGCGGGCGCTGCCGGAGCTGGAAATAGTGTGCTGGCTCGGGACGGCTACGGCTCAGCGCTTGATCGCGTGCCATACCGTGGCTGCCACGCTTTCCGGCAACGGACGCGTCTTGCGGGACGCGGCGGTCGCGACGCTGGTGGACAACGTTGCGATGCTGATCAGCCGGTTCTCGCGCGATACCGAGTACTTTGCACGCGCCGAGCGCGTCGACCCGCCGCACAGTGGACGCCAGGAAAGCCTGCTGCAACTGGACCGGTTGGCCTTCGAGCACTGTTTCAACTTTACCGCGGCGCCGGAATTGCTGCGCGTTGCCGAGCAGACGCTGATCGCACGACTGGACCGGAGCTTCAGCCAATTCGCCGGACGCATTGCGCTGAGTATCGACGGCGAGCGCATCAGCTATGACCAACTGCGGGCACACAGCGTCGCGATCCAGTCGCAGATACAGGCCATGCGGCCGCACGCATCAGCTGAACCGGTGGTGATTGGCATTTGTATGCCGAAGTCTGCGGCGCTGTTCGCCGGGATCCTCGCCATTCTGGGCAACGCGGCGGTGTATCTACCATTGGACCCCAGCCAGCCTCTGCAGCGTCAGCAGTACATCCTCGAAAACGCACATGCCGTATTGCTGCTGCACAATGGCAGCCACCCGCTGGCGGGCGTTGTTGTGCCGGGGCTGGATATCAGCTGCATCGAGATCGTGCCGACGGCGCAGTCGCTGATGCGCTATCGCCCAGAGACCGACGCGCCATGCATGGCGCTGTACACCTCGGGTACGACCGGACACCCGAAAGGCGTAATGCTCAGCCAGCGCAACCTGAGCCACTTCACGGCCTGGTACGCACACTATGTCGAGCTCTCCGAGCACAGCCGGGTACTGCAGTTCTCGACACTGAGTTTCGATTCCTCGGTCATCGACATCTTCCCGACGCTGCTCGGCGGCGCTGAACTGATCGTGGCGAGCGATGACCAGCGTCGTGATCCGCTGCAACTGTTCGAGCTGCTGGATCAGAATCTCAGCCACGCGTTTCTGCCGCCTGCCTTGTTGAGCATCCTGCCGATTGACCGACCGCTGAAGCTCAAGCACTTGTGCACCGGCGGTGATGTCTGCGAGCCCTACGTGATTGAACGCCTGGCAGCGCAATGTCACTTCCATAACCTGTACGGCCCCACTGAGGCCACCGTGCTGATCACTGCCGGCCAGTTTCAACTCGGCGGCAGCAACCGCAACCTGGGTCGCCCGATTGCTAACAGCCAGGTCCTGATTCTCGACGAGGACATGCAGCCTGTCGCGGACCAGACGCCCGGCGAGCTCTACATCGTCGGTCCGGGCGTGTGCCTGGGTTACATCAACAACCCTGAGCTCACCGATGACCGCTATGTGCATGTCACTCTGGGTGATGGCCAAAGTATTCGGGCTTACCGAACCGGGGACATCGGCAAATGGACGAGCGAAGGCATCGAGCTGTCCGGGCGACGTGACAACCAAGTGAAGATCCGTGGATTCAGGGTCGAGCCTGAGGAGATCGAGCACTGCCTGCGCGACAGCCAGCTGTACCGCCAAGTCGCGGTAGTGATTGACGACCAGCGACGCATCCTGGCTTTTCTCGCGCAACCGCACGGCGCAGAACCGGACGCCGCTCGGCGTTTGCTCAAGGACCATGTCGCCGCTACGTTGCCCGACTATATGCGGCCGACCGCCTACACGGAGTTGGCGAGCATGCCGTTTGCCAGCAACGGGAAGGTTGATCGCAAGGCACTGTTGCAGTTGCCCGTGAACATGCTTGAGCAAGCGCCGCGTCGTTTACCCGATAGCGAAAGCGAGAGGCTGCTCCTGACCTTGTGGGCGGACCTGCTGGAACTTCCGCCCGGCGAAATCTCGACCGACGAGAGCTTCTTCAATTTGGGTGGCCACTCGATTCTGTTGTCGCAGATGCTGCTGGGTATCCGCGAACGGTTCGGCCGCAGCATCCCTATCAATCGCTTCATCGAGGCGCCAACGCTGACCAATCTGGCGTCACTGCTCGACAGCGACGGCACCACATCATGGACCGTCAGCCCGCAAGCGTTCCTGGATGGTTCGGCGCCCTTCGAGCTGCCCGTACTGCCCGTGGAGCGCATGGGCGACGTGCACAAAGTCATCGTCACCGGCGCCAACGGATTTCTCGGTGTTCACATCGTCGAAGCGCTGTTGGCGTGGGGCGCAACCGAGGTTGCCTGTCTGGTGCGTGAAAACGCAGGGATGACCGCGCAGGATCGCTTTATTCAGGCACTGCGCGAAAACCGTCTTGAGCATCTGGATCTGGCGCGAGTACGGGTCTATGCCGCCGACGTCACACGGCCACAGCTTGGATTGAGCAACGAGGTGTACGAGCGGCTTGATCGCGAGTTTGGCGCGCTGGTGCATAACGCCGCTAACGTCAACCACGTCCAGGATTACGAGACCCTGGCCAAAGATAACGTCGAGCCCATCTTCGAATGCCTGAAGCTGTGCGAAGGGCGCAGCAAGAAGGTGTTCAACTTCGTATCGACGCTGTCTGCCTCAAGCGCCGTCGGGGCTGACGGTCGCGTCCTCGAAGCGCCTGCTGCCGAGACACCGCCCATCTACATCAAGAACGGCTACAACCTTTCCAAGTGGGTCGCCGAGCGCATCCTGCAGCAAGCCAGGGAGCGAGGCGCGTGGGTAAACATCTACCGGCCCGGCAATATCGCGTTCAACAGCACGACGGGGGTCTGCCAGCCGCACAAAAACCGCTTGATGCTGATGCTCAAGGGTTCGATGCAACTGGGCCAGGTCCCGGACTTCACCATGACCTTCGATTTGATGCCTGTCGACTTCCTCGCCCGATTCATCGCATTCCACGCCAGTCGTTACCAGCCATCCCATGCAGTCTTCAACCTCCATAACCCGGAGCCATTGAGCTGGAGCAATTACGTCAGCGCGTTCCGTGAAGCGGGCAGTGATTTCGAAATGGTCAGCGTCAGTGAATGGCAAACCCAGTTGAAACGGGTGAACAGCGAGAACGCTTTATTCGGCGTGCTCGGTTTTTATCTCGACGGGTTGGAGGAAGACATCGGAGACATATCAATGATCGCGTATCAGAACGCCCATGCGGGTGTTCAACGGATGGGCGAATGCTACCCCTCAAAAACCCCGGCGCTGCTTCGCAAGGGCTGCGATTACCTGAAAGAGATTGCTTTCATCTGATACACCCCAACGCAACATTCCCTTAAGTTGTGGAGAACAACATGAACGCTATTCAGCCGCTCAACACCCTTGGCTCCCTGTCGCCCGATACGCTGATTACCAACCCTGGCGGGGAACCGGTGGTGTCTGCTATCTCGATAAACGCACCAGCGCGTAAGGTCTGGAAGGTCGTGGGCGATTTCGGTGGTTTCACTCAATTCATTCCGGAGCTTGCGAGCATCGAAGTGATTGGTAACGGTCCTGGCTCAGTCCGTTACAAGAAATTCAAGGAAGGTGGTCTGGTGGTTATCGAACAACTCAATTCGTACGACGATGACGCAATGGCTATGACATGGACAACCATCTACAACAACCTAGGCGTCAGCAAGCTCTGGTCCTCAATGACGGTTGTCCCCAAGGACGGTGTCAGCTGCGTTGCTACTTGGGCGATCATTGCCGAGCCTGTGGACAACGGCTCGACGAGCATTGAGGGCTTCAGAGAGTTTTTGCAGGGCTTTGCTGATGGTGCGATGAAGAACGTGCCGAGAGCCGTGATGCCCTCATAGCAGAAGCCTGCGGAGCTTCAGTGCCGGTGGCCTAAACGACAAAACCCCAGTCTCCGTAAGCAGACTGGGGTTTCGGAATTCAATCTTGACGATGACCTACTCTCACATGGGGAAACCCCACACTACCATCGGCGATGCACCGTTTCACTGCTGAGTTCGGGATGGGATCAGGTGGTTCCAGCACTCTATGGTCGTCAAGAAGTTCTGTAGCCGACCCGTTACTGACGTAACGTTCCAGCGAAAATGTATGACCTTCACTTAAAACAAAACCCCATCTGCTTTCGCAAATGGGGTTCTGGAATTTAATCTTGACGATGACCTACTCTCACATGGGGAAACCCCACACTACCA
>NZ_JAUERW010000025.1:0-62105 GCF_041060465.1 Pseudomonas sp. W2Oct36 | reverse complement strand
GCGAGAGCTGCCCCCCGCCATGGATGGCGGATGGCAGCGGGCCCACGGAGCGGGACCGGAGTGAAGGAACCCGACGAAGTCGGGCCCAACCAGGAGCAAGCACCCTTGGTTACTTGGGGTGCTTTTCCAAGTAACTCGCCGAAGGCGAAACGTCTGCCCTTAGGCAGACGCTCTTGATCTTGGCTGCTGTAAAAAGGACTCCGCTACTAATGAGCAATATCTTCGAGCGCCAGATTCCGCGTCTTCGGCCCAAACCCCCCAATCGTAATGATCACAATCAACATACTCATCACAATGAACGTCAGCACCCCCGGCGTGCCGAAATGGTCCAGAAACAACCCGATCAGCAAACTGCTGAACACCGTCGACAGACGACTGAACGAATAACAAAACCCCACCGCCCGGGCGCGGATATTGGTCGGGAACAACTCGCTCTGGTACGAGTGATAACTGAAACTCAGCCACGCATTGCAAAACGTAATCATGACCCCGCAAAAAATCAGCCCCACGGCCGTCGTCTGCTGCGCGAACAGCGTGCCGAAAATCATCGAGCCCAGCGCCGAGCCGACAATTTGCCACTTATTCTCGAAACGATTGGCGAACTTCACAAACAACAACGGCCCAAGGGGATAGGCGAGGGTGATCACGAAGGCATACGCCAAACTGTGGGTCACGCTCACGCCTTGACCCGACAGCAACGCAGGCAGCCAGTTACCGAAACCGAAAAAGCCGATCGCCTGGAACACATGAAAGACAATCAGCATCAGCGCGCGGCGGCGATACGGCGGTTGCCAGATGTCAGCGAAACGGCCTTTGCCTTCGACCGCCACGTTGTGGGTTTCCGGCTCGTCCAGTGCCTGGCCGTGGTCCTTTAGGCAGCGGGCTTCGAGGTCATCCATGATTTTTTCGGCCTCGCTGAAGCGGCCGTGTTGCGCCAGCCAGCGTGGCGATTCCGGCAGGCGCGAGCGCAGCCACCAGATGAACAGCGCAAACACTGCACTGGCCAACACCACCCAGCGCCAGCCCGCGATACCGAACGGGTCTTGCGGCACCAGCCACCAGGACATCAATGCCACCGACGGCACCGACAGGAACTGCACGAAAAACGCGAAGGCGAACGCCGAGCTGCGCATGCGCTTGGGCACCAGCTCCGAGAGGTACGCGTCGATGGTCACCAGCTCGATGCCCAGGCCGATGCCCACCAGAAAGCGCATGCAGATGATGCCCAGTGCCGAGGTCTGAATGCCCATCAGCACCGTGGCGACGGTGTACCAGATCAGCGCGAAGGTGAAGATTGCGCGGCGGCCGTAGCGGTCGGCGATCGGGCTCAGCAGGCTGGCACCGAGGAACAGTCCCAGAAAGGTGGCCGAGGCAAACGCCGCCTGATCGGAAAAGCCAAACACGCCCTGGGCCCCGGTGGCGAACAGCCCGTCGCGAATCAGACCGGGGCTGATATAGGCGGTCTGAAACAAATCGTAGAGCTCGAAGAAACCGCCAATGGACAACAGCGCCACCAGCTTCCAGATCGTGGCGACGGCGGGCAGTCGGTCGATGCGCGCGGAAATCCGCGCAGCACGTATCGGGTCGACGCCGTCACGGGTCGAATGGGCGTTGTCAGGGCTATCGGGCACGGCATGCATTATTGTTTTTTCCGGATCGGTGAGACGCAGCATGTTAGTGCCCCAGAGATTCAAGACAAAACATTTCTGCACGTTTAAGCTCCGGGACTGACTGCCACCACGTTTCGGATTCCTGTGAAGTACAAACTCCCGACCACGGCCACCGCGCCATTCTGCCCGTCGGCGACCACCGACAGCGTCGCCATTCCCGCCAATGCGTCTTTCCTGCGCAAGCTGATGCTGTTCGTCGGCCCCGGCCTGTTGATTTCCATCGGCTACATGGACCCCGGCAACTGGGCCACCGCCATCGAAGCCGGCTCGCGCTTCGGTTATTCGCTGTTGTTCGTGGTGGTGCTGGCCAGTCTGTCGGGCATGGTGCTGCAGAATCTGTGTTCGCGCCTGGGCATCGCCACCGGCCGCGATCTGGCGCAGCTGTCGTCCGAGCACTACAGCCGCCGGGTCGGCATGGGCCAGTGGGTTCTCGCCGAGCTGTCGATCCTTGCGACCGATCTGGCGGAAGTGCTGGGTGCTGCGCTGGCGTTTCACTTGCTGCTGGGGGTGTCGATCACCACGGGCGTGGCGCTGACGGCGTTTGACACGGTCATCGTGCTGGCCTTGCAGGGCGCCAATTTCCGGCGTCTCGAAGCCATCGTGCTGGGGCTGATCGCGACCATCGCAACGTGTTTCTTTATCGAGCTGGTGCTGATCAAACCGTTCTGGCCGGACGTCGTCGCAGGGCTCAAGCCGTCGTGGGAGATGCTGAGTAATCAGGAACCGCTGTACATCGCCATCGGCATTCTCGGTGCAACCGTGATGCCCCATAACCTGTACCTGCATTCATCGGTGGTGCAGACCCGGGTCAACGGCACGTCGGTGGAAAGCAAGGCCAGCGCCATTCGTTACGCCCGGGTCGACACCATCGCCTCCCTGAGCCTGGCGCTGGTGATCAACGCGGCCATTCTGATTCTGGCGGCTGCCGCGTTCCACGGCACCGGCCACACCGACATCGTGGAAATCCAGGACGCCTACCATCTGCTGGATCCGCTGGTGGGCGGCGCTGTCGCCAGCGTGCTGTTCGGCGTCGCGCTGCTGGCGGCAGGGCAGAGCTCAACGTTCACCGGCACCATCGCCGGCCAAGTGGTGCTGGAAGGGTTTCTCAAGGCGAAGATCCCGTGCTGGCAACGCCGTCTGGCCACCCGCGGCCTGGCGCTGATTCCGGCGTTCATTGGGGTGATCTGGTTCGGCGACGGCGCGGTGGGCAAGATGCTGGTGCTCAGCCAGGTCGTCCTCAGCCTGCAGTTGCCCTTCGCGCTGTGGCCGCTGATCCGCTTCACCAGCGACAAACAATTGATGGGCCCGTTCGCCAACAGTCGCCTGACCAAAACCCTGGCCTGGGGCCTGTTCGGATTGATCTCGGGCGCGAACCTGACCCTCATGTATTTCTGGGTGGTCTGACAGACAGAGGTCAGGAGCATCGCCCCGGCCTCAACTCAGCAATATCCCCCGCGCCATGCCCGTGGCGGCGATGACGATGATGACCATCAGCAACGCCTCCATGTGGCTGATCCGGGCGAAACGGCGCGACAGTGACGTATCAATGGGCTGGTTCTTTTTGAATGCGATGCGCCATTTGATCAGCGCGAACATCGGCACCACTTCCAGCGCGAGAATGGCCACGAACGCCGCCATTTTCAGGTGAAACAGTGGCTGATGCAGGTAATAGTACGAGCCTTTTTCCAGCCCGCCGAACGCCCGAAATGCCCCGGTGACCAGCAGAACCCCTGCTGAGACGCCCCAGATATTGTCGACCACGAACACATCCCTGAACGATCTCGGATCGTCCGTGCGCAGTCGCCGCAACGCCCGTCCCCTCGCCAGCACCGCCGCTATCGCAAAACCGAACGCCAGCAGGTGCACCGCAGCCAGTACCCATTTGATGAGCATGTTTGAACTCCCCCGAGCGATGTGCGAAGCAAGCGTCACCTGCACAAGCGTAGCGGGTCGTTGGCGTCACGCCTTGACCGATCAAGTGGGACAAGAAAAATAATCCGTCGGGGGCGCCGTCGCTCATTTCTGCAGGTGGCGTCGTTTTTCCAGGCGTGGCTTGCGACGCGGATGAACGAAATCAAAGTAAAACGCCGAAAGTCCAAATACCGCTATCACCGAAACAATCGCCAGACCGATCACCGAGTTATCCATCACGCCTATTCCACCCATCGCCTAAAGGCCGAGCGCCTATTCATTCCGTTTGCAGGTGCAACTGCAATCAATACGACGGGATCTTTACGCGAACGACGTCTTGACTGACGCCGTTTATATAGGCGCGTGCCCCTGCGGCTGCCCCTCTGCATATAGAACAACCGCTGCGCGAAGTTTGTCGGCACCAAAACAACTCATGCCGGCGAACTCTTTATGACTGACCGGCATGTATTGGCAGTCCATGGCCTGACGCTGTTGGCTGTGATCAATGTCGGGGTCGTGCAAGTAAACGAAATCGTCATCGCACCCCGTGACCAGCACCCAGTGCGGCGCCTTGGAACGGGTCAACCGATAGCTGCTGATCAGCACCAGCGCCAGACCGTGGTCCTGTTGCAGTTGCCAGAGATTGAGCGGCGCACTGCCCAGTTGACGAACTGCGCTTTCAGCCAGCTCGCGGCTGAATTCCTCATGCACCAGGCGCATGACTTCGCGCTTTTCTTCGCTGCGCACACCGGCGAGAAACAACGGCCCGCGCACCGACACCTGCAGGCCGACCTCGAATCCACGGCGCAACGCCGCCAGCGCCAGACCCTGGGGGCTGCAACCGCCATGGCCGGAGGTCATGAACACCGTGGTCGCCTCGCGCCAGATCTGCAGTTCCTCGTGACGCTGCATGGCGCGCGGCGGTTGCAGGGCTTTCATGGCCATCAGCAGGCACGCCGGACCGCAGCTGAAGTCCAGCGTTTGCGGGTAGTAGGGCACGTGGCGAGTGACGCCGGTGGCGTGTTCGCGGATGCGTTTTTCGTAGCGCAATGCCGGGGCGTGGTCTTCGTAGTAGTCGTCGATGCGGTCGAACAGCCGATAGCCGTTGCGCTCGTAAAGACGAACCGCCGGGGCGTTGTCCGGCCGGACTTCGAGCCGCAAATAGGCACACTCACGCTCAAGGGCATGCTGTTCAGCCTGGGCCAACAGGTGCTTCCCGAGGCCCTGCCCCCGGGCATCGTCGCTGATCGCCAGGGAGTAAAGCCGGCCCAGAGACGTGCCGCGATGAAACAGCACCAGCGCATAACCGGCCAGCCGTTGTTCGGGGTGATCACCCAGCGCCACGATCAATCGCGCGTTGGCCCGCGTGACCATCCAGTGAAAGCTGCGCGCATTCAGGCGGTCGGATTCAAAGCACTGGTTTTCCAGCACCAGCAGTTCGTCCACATCGGCCGGCTGGGCGAGGCGATATATAAAGTTCATGTCAGGCACCGTAAAGAGTGAGTAACGAAACGGGACATTTCTACAAAGCCATGTTTTATAGAAAGGACTGTTTCCCGAAGGATCAACTCATGAATGCGGTGCCGGTGAAGACCGACGAAGTATCAGCACAACCTCAGCGTTCGGCAACTTTAAATGTCAATCCGCTGAAACCTGTTTCAACCCGAAGCCAACTGTTGATTGTGGTGGAGCGGCTCGAAGACTGGTCGTCTTACTTGCCCAGCGAACACTTGATCAGCGCCCAGGACTATCTTGAAAACCCGCCTCAGAACAATGCCGGCCAGCGGGTGCAGGTGATTAACCTGTGCCGCAGCTATCGCTACCTCGGCCACGGTTATTACTGCTCGCTGCTGGCCGAAGCCCGGGGTCACCACGTGATTCCATCGGTGAAAACCATCAGCGAGCTGACCCGCAAATCCCTCTACGGCCTGGCGCTGGATGACCTCGACAAGCGCCTCGAACACGCGCTGCGTGACCATCCGTACGACGAAACCGAAGGCTTCACCCTGAGCCTGTATTTCGGTCAGACCGATCTCGCGCCGTTGCAGGATATGGCCCGTCAGCTGTTCGAGGCGTTTCCGGCGCCGATCCTGCTGGTGGAGTTTCGCAAGCGCGACAACTGGCACATCGTCGGCATCAAGACCGGCGCCTTGACCCGCCTGCGCGATCATCAGCAGGACCAGTTCGCCCAGTCCCTGGACAGTTTCAGCCGCAAGATCTGGCGCCAGCCCCGGTCACGTCGTACCTATCGCTACGACCTGGCGATTCTGCACGACCCGCAGGAAGCGCTGCCGCCGTCCAACCCCAAGGCGCTGGACAACTTCATCCGCGTCGGCCAGCAACTGGGCGTGGACGTCGAGCTGATCGAGAAGAAGGACTACTCACGGCTGGCCGAATACGACGCGCTGCTAATCCGCGAGACCACCAGCGTCGACAACCACACCTACCGCTTCGCCAAGAAGGCCGAGAGCGAAGGGCTGGTGGTGATGGATGACCCGGCGTCAATCCTGCGCTGCACCAACAAGGTCTACCTGACCGACCTGCTCAAGAGCCACAAGCTGGGCATGCCGGCCACGGAAATCCTCTACAAGGAGCGACCGGATGATTTGGAGCACGTCGCGGCACGACTGGGCTTTCCCTTGGTGCTGAAAATACCCGACGGCTGCTTTTCCAAGGGCGTGATCAAAGTGCAGGACGCGAAGCAGTTGCAGGATGCGGCGCGGGAGCTGTTCGAGCACTCGGTGCTGCTGCTGGCCCAGGAATACCTCTACACCGAATACGACTGGCGCATTGGCGTGCTCAATCGCAAGCCAGTGTTCGCCTGTCAGTACTTCATGTCCAAGGGGCACTGGCAGATTTACAACCACAAGGCCATCGACGCGGAGATCAACGGCGAGTGCCGCACCCTGGCCGTTCATGATGCGCCGCGCGCCGTGGTGGACCTGGCGGTGAAGACTGCCAACCTGATCGGCGATGGGCTGTATGGCGTCGACTTGAAGCAATCCGGCGACCGCGTGGTGGTGATCGAAGTCAACGACAACCCCAACCTCGACGCCGGCATCGAAGACGCCTGGCTGCAGGACGACTTGTACGCGCTGGTGCTGGAGGAGTTCATTCGCCGGCTCGACATCAAACGTCGCGGTCTGGCGGGTTAGGGCGGTGGTCAAGGGTCACCGCCTTGAGGCGGGCCGGTTACGGGAATGCGCCGAAGCCGATGCGAGTGTGCTGTGGTTCAGCGATCCGGACGCAGCGGAAAAGACCCTGCTGCTGGAGCGCTTCAATCTGGACGACCACGCCCTGGCCTCGGCGCTGGACCCCGACGAGGTGTCGCGCATCGAATTTCACCCGGATGCGCTGTTCATGATCTGGAAGCGCCCGGAGAACTACTCGGGCAAGGACACCTTTTCCTTCGACGTGTCGTCGTTCGGGGTGCTGCTCAGCCCCCATCAAATGGTCCTGATCTGCGCCGACAACAAGCAGATCAGCGGCCTGGGACTGCACCGGCCCATGCACACGTTGCTCGACGTGCTGCTGGAGGTGCTGTTCCACAACATCCATCATTATCTGGGTCACCTCAAGGTGATCAAGATGATCGCACGGGAACTGCAACAGCAGTTCAATGCCTCGATGGACAGCCGCCATCTGGTGCAGATGTTCAACCTGAGCGAAAGCCTGGTCTATTACATCAACGCCATCGACAGCAACGGCTCGGTGCTGACGCGCCTGCGCAATCATGCGCACAAACATCAGTTTTCCGGCGACAGCCTGGCGCTGATCGAAGACATGATCATCGAGAACGAGCAGTGCCATAAACAGGCGAACATCTATTCCACGGTGTTCGCCAGCCTGATGGACGCGCGGGGCAATCTGGTCAACAACAACACCAACAATCTGTTGCGCAAGCTGACGTTGATCAACGTGGTGTTCTTGCCGTTGAATCTGGTGGCGGGGATTGGCGGGATGTCGGAATTCAGCATGATGACCACGCCCGTCCCGTGGTGGGTCAGTTACCCGGCATTGCTGGTCGGCATGGCCGGACTGGGCGTGGGGATGGTGGTGATACTCAAGCGCATGGCGCGGGCGAGTCAGTGATCAGTGGGAGCCCGGCGGGTTCCCACTGAACGTGGCGGGAGGTGTTATTCCGACGCCTGCAAACCTTTCTGCCTCAGCACCTGATTCTTTTCTTTCTTGTACTGCAGGGCGACTTCCGGCGCCGGACCGCTTTTGCCGGTCTCCATCCACAAGCGCATGCGGCTGGCATCGGCGAAGTGGGTGTATTTGCCGAAGGCATCGAGAATCACCACCGACACCGGACGATTGGCCATGCTGGTCAACAGCACCAGGCAGTGGCCGGCCTGGTTGGTGAAGCCGGTCTTGGTCAGCTTGATGTCCCAGTTGGATTTACGCACCAGGTGGTCGGTGTTGCTGAAGCCGAGGATGTAATTCGGCTTGCGGAAGGTCACGGTTTTCTCCGGCGTGGTGCTCAGCTCGCGCAGCATCGGGTAGTTGCGTGCGGCGAGGGCCAGCTTGGTCAGGTCCCGCGCGGTGGAAACGTTGTAGACCGACAGGCCGGTGGGTTCCATGTACACGGTGTGGTTCATGCCGAGCGCCTTGGCCTTGGCATTCATCGCCCGGATGAAGGCCGGGTAGCCGCCCGGGTAGCTGTGGGCCAGGCTCGCCGCGGCGCGGTTTTCCGACGACATCAGGGTGATCAGCATCATGTCGTGGCGGTTCAGCTCACTGCCCAGCTTGACCCGGGAGAACACGCCTTTCATTTCGGCGGTCTGGGAGATGTCGACCTTGATCATCTCGTCCATGGGCAGCTTGGCGTCGAGGGTGACCATCGCGGTCATCAGCTTGGTCACCGAGGCGATCGGCACGACGATGTCGGGGTTGCTCGCGTACAGCACCTGACCCGTTTGCAGGTCGGTAATCATGGCGCTGCCGGAAGCCAGATGCAGATTGGCCGGATCGCGATTGAAGGTCGGTGATTCTTTGGCCAGTGTGACAGTGGAAAGTGCGCAGCCTGTAAGTGCAAATAATAGGCCGATGACGGTTGGGCGGATTTTCAAGAGCAACGCTCACTTAATGATGGAAATAGCGTGGAACGTCGGACTTTCTTCAAGGACGACAACACGTTCGGCGCATTTTAGGAGCAAGTTTCTGAAGTTGTCGATGGGCTGGCGCGGGGTTTCGTTAATAAACCGCTGTTGTATAGCTCAGGTTCAGGTGGCGGATCCAAAAAGCCTGTATTTAAAAGGGTCGAATTGCTGTTTATGGCGCGCCTGACGGTCATGGCCGCGCATCAAAACCGGATTGGCGCGCAAAAAAAAGCCCGCGTCATTAAAGAGGCAGGCTAAAGGGGTGTGCGGAGCAACGCACGATTCGCAGGGATAAGGGAACGGGGTTTCAGCTGTTGAGCGGGGGGTGTTCAAGCTGCTGCGACAGCGCTTGCGCGGCCGGCAGTGAAGGTAAAGGGCCGCTGACGGGTTCGCCGTCGTGCATCAAGTACCAGCACGCCAGCAGACCGCGCTCACGAAGCTGGGCGGGTACTGCGCTGCCGACAACCGACATGATTTGTACCTTGGTCATAGGGGCCTCCATCAATCTATGGCGCCACTGTACGGCGCGACCGGTTGATCCAGAAATCAACGCGCTCGATAGTCGTCATTGATGAGCGGGTAGGGGCGGTGATGGAACAGGTCTCTAGACCGCACTTGCATCCGGTATAAGCGCCCGGACACAAAAACCCCGCCGGAGGGGCGGGGTCAGTGTTACGTGAGGCTGGAGCTGATAACGCCACAGCCCTCAGGCCAGGAGCAAACCGCTGTTACCAGCGACCGCCACCGTGGTAGTAGCCCGGCGGAGGGCCGTAATAACGTGGCGGGCCGTAGTAACGCGGGGCGTAGACGACCGGGCGTTCAACGACATAAGCCGGCTGGTAGTAAACCGGCGGCGGTGGCGGTGGCGCGTAATAAACCGGCGCCGGGGCCGAGTAGTAAACAGGAGCGGGCGACGCATAAACCGGACCGGACGCCACTGCCGCGCCGACGACACCGCCGACGACCGCGCCGATCACGGCTGCTCCACCCCAGCCCGGGCCGCCGCCATGGGCTTCAGCCTGGCCTGCCAGGGCGAGGGCGCCTAACAACAGGGCAACTTTGGGGATCTGACGAATCATGACTGTTCCTCGGTGTTCAGTCCCGTTGTCGCGAGCCTGCGTTACGCTCAGGCACTGCCACGGGATAACTTCTCAGACAACGGTTCAGGAAATATCTGCGAGGCCGTTGCGTAAATTTTGTGTAAGGTATTCGACAACTTTAATAACAACAGCTGTGCCCATTCCGGCGAAGCGTTGCGATTCTACGCCTTTCCCCAGGCGTCTTCTAATACCACTCGGGAGATTTCATGTTGGTCACTGCCAGTAAGGAAACGCGGTTGTGCATGTCACTGGCCGGACGTCCGGGCAACTTCGGCGTGCGCTTCCATAACCACCTCTATCAATAGTTGGGCTTGAACTTCTATTACAAGGCTTTCTCGCCGACCGACCTGTCCGCCGCCATCGCCGGCATGCGTTCATTGGGCATTCGCGGGTGCGGCGTGTCGATGCCTTTCAAAGAAGCGTCTCTTGAGCTGGTCGATGAACTGGACGCGTCCGCCGCCGCCATTCAATCCCTCAACACCATCGTTAATACCGATGGTCACTTGAAAGCGTACAACACCGATTACATTGCCATCGCCCAACTGGTGGACACCCATGAAGTGCCGCGCACGCGATTTGCGCTGCGTGGCAGTGGCGGCATGGCCAAGGCCGTCGCCTGCGCCCTGCGCGACGCCGGTTTCACCGACGGGCTGATCGTGGCGCGCAACGAGCAGGCGGGCAGGGCGCTCGCGCAGACGTGCGGCTTTGCGTGGCAAGCCGAACTGGGCAGTGAACGCCCGCCGCTGCTGGTGAACGTCACCCCGCTGGGTATGGCCGGTGATCAGGCCGAGGCGCTGGCTTTTGAGGTGTCCGCCCTCGAACACGCCGACACAGCATTTGACGTCGTCGCCACGCCGGCGCGCACGCCGTTCATCGTCGAGGCCGAGCGGCTCGGCAAACGCCTGATCACCGGTGACCAGGTCGCGGCAATCCAGGCCCTGGAGCAGTTAATTCTTTACACCGGTGTGACGCCAACCGAGGAGCAGTATCAGGCAGCCGCCGCGTTCGCGCGGGGCTAGCGCGCCTACCCCTCCAGCAACGCCAGCCGTTCTTCCAGCGCAGCGATACGGGCTTCGAGGGTTTCGACGCGCTCGGCCAGCGCCGAACTGCCCGGGCTGCCTGAACTGCTGCGCTCGGTCGGGTGTGCCCGGGCGGCGAGGACTGTCTCCCTGTCAGCCGGATCGCCCAGTGCGTGCAGGTAGCGGTCTTCGCGCTGGCCTGCCTGTTTCGGGATCAATACCGCCAGCCCACGGCCTATGAGCCGGTCAAGCTGATGCACCACCGCGTCGGCGTCTTCGAAGTCGTGCATGCGGTTGCTGCGGGTCAGCAGCTCGTTGACGGTTTGCGGGCCGCGCAGCAACAGCAGGCCGGTGAGGATGAGTTGCGCCGGCACCAGCTCCAGCGTCTTGTCGACGCGCTGTTCCCAGCGGTCCGCCCGGCTGCCCATGACCAGGCGCGTCAGTTGCAGGCTTTCCAGCGCGCGCAGGCTTTGGCCGACCTGGCCGGGCGTCAGGTTCATCACCGGCTCGCGGCTGGTCTTCTGGTTACAGGCCAGCATCAGGGCGTTGAGGGTCAGGGGGTAAGTCTCGGGATGGCTGGCCTGCTTCTCGATCAGACAGCCCAGAATGCGCACTTCGGTGCTGCTCAGCTGCAGCGCATCCGAGGCTTCAACGGTGTTTTCGGAATCCAGCTCGTCAGACATGACCCATTCCCCAAGCGTTGAAAAGGCTATGAGGGTAGGGGCTGGATAAGGTAAAAGACAAGCCGCGTCCGCCTCCGTGCGACTCATTTCCCAGGAACTGCCATGACCCTTTCTCTTTATGCCGCTTCGATTCCTGTCTTCAAGCAAATGCTCACCGCCCTCGGCGCCGTGCTGGCCAAAGGCGAAGCCCACGCCACTGCAAAAAACATTCAGCCCGATGCCCTGCTGCAGGCGCGTCTGTTCCCTGACATGTTCCCACTGGTGCGTCAGGTGCAAATCGCCGTTGATTTCGCCAAAGGCGCCGGCGCACGACTGGCAGGCCTTGAGCCGCCGAAGTACGAAGACACCGAAACCACCTTCGCCGACCTGCAAGCGCTGCTGACCAAAGTGCTGGCGTTCCTCGATACCATCAAGGCCGAACAGATCGATGGCAACGAAGCGCGCGAAATCGTGCTGCGCCCGGGCACCGAAAAAGAAAAGCGTCTGGACACCCAGACCTACCTGCTGCAGTACTCGCTGCCGCAGTTCTTCTTCCACGTCACCACCGCTTATGACCTGCTGCGCCACAACGGCGTGGAAGTCGGCAAGCGCGACTACATGGGGGCTTACTGATCGGTCAGACTGCCTGACGCGATCACAGCCTGATTGCATCGCTGCCCGGCGCTAACCGGGCAGCGACACATGTTTCGTCCGGCGTCTGCCAGCCAGACGCACGGCTCTGATACCCTCCGCATCCTGATTCACGCCACATCCGATCGACCGCTCCGCAAGGACTGGTCGTTTTGTCGTTCTGGAGATTTCATGTTCTTCCCCATCTACCTGCTGTCGGCCGCCGGCTTTACCGTGCTGACCACAGAGTTCGTCATCGTCGGTCTGCTGCCCGCGATCGCCCGCGACCTGGCCGTCACCATCCCCCAGGCCGGCTTGCTGGTCACGCTGTTCGCCTTTACGGTGGCCTGCTTCGGGCCGTTCCTGACCGCGTATTTCTCGCGCTTCGAGCGCAAGCGCCTGTTCATTTCGGTGCTGATCATGTTTGGCGTCTCAAACGTTGTTGCAGCGCTGGCCCCCAACATCTGGGTGATGGCCGCCGCGCGGCTGATCCCGGCCCTCGGGCTGCCGGTGTTCTGGGCCCTGGCCAGCGAAACCGCCGTGGACATCGTCGGACCAAAGCATGCCGGGCGCGCGATTGCCAAGATCGGCTTCGGCATCGTCTGCGCCACGGTGTTCGGCATCCCCGTCGGCACCTTGATCTCGGACGCCATCGGCTGGCGCAGCGCCTTCGCCGTCCTCGCGGTGATGGCGTTCGCCAAGGCGTTGCTGCTGTTCATTTACCTGCCCCGCAGCGTGCACAAGGATCAGGCCTCCTTCCGCAGCCAGTTCCGGATTCTGCGCAGTCCTTTGATGCAAGGCCACGTGCTGCTGTCGGTGCTGGTTTTCAGCGGCATGTTCACCGCGTACACCTACCTCGCGGACATGCTCGAGCGACTCGCCGGGTTCAACGGCACCGTGGTCGGCTGGTGCCTGATGGGCTTCGGCGCGGTGGGCTTGCTGGGTAATTCCCTGGGCGGGCGCCTGGTGGACCGCCATCCGCTGATCGCCAGCCTGACCTTCTGCACCTTCATGATCGGCGGCATGGTCATGGTGGTGCCGAGCATGCATTCGCTGCCTGCGCTGGCCCTGGCGCTGGCCGTGTGGGGCGCGACCCAGGCGGCGCTGTTTCTGGTCAGCCATGTGCGGCTGATGAAAGCCGCCCCACAGGCCCCGGCCTTCGCCGCCTCGTTGAACATCGCGGGGGCCAACCTGGGCATCGGCATTGGCGCGATCATCGGCGGACGGGTGATCGATCACCTGGGCCTCGGCAGCCTGGGCTTCGCGGCGGCCGGCATCATCCTGCTGTCGATTCTGCTGGCCTTGCTGCTGATGACAGTCCGCCCAAACCCGGCGACCTGCGACGCCTAGTCCGGGAACAACTGGCGGCGTGCGCCTTCAGTGATCGCCACAATGCCGGGATGCTTGACCTTGCGCTCCACCGAGATCGCGTAGAACGACTCGGTCACGGCGTCGGTGTCACCGATCAGCTCGACGTCATATTGCTCGATCACCTCATCGGCGATCACGCTCGGCGCAATGAAAATCCCGCTGCCGGACTTGCCGAAGGCCTTCATCAGGGCGCTGTCGTCGAACTCGCCGACGATCTTCGGCTGGATATTCTGCTCGGCGAACCAGCGCATCAGCCGGCTGCGCACCACCGTTTGCTGGCCCGGAACCAGCAGCGGCGCGCCTTGCATGCCGTGGGGGAAGTGCTTGCCGTACAGGGCGGCGAGGGCGCGGGTAGCGAAAAAACTCACGCCGCATTCGCCGAGCTTCTGGCTATAGCCTTTAATGTCCAGATGAGAAGGCATGGGGCTGTCGGAAATGACCAGGTCCAGGCGCTGAATCGCGAGGTCCGCCAGCAAGCGTTCGAGCTGGTCTTCCCGGCAACTGATGCGCACGAGTTCGTTGAGCGCCATGCTCGGCGCGATGAGGCGATAGACGATGGACTTGGGCACGACATCGGCGACGCCGACGCGAAAGAGGATTTGCTGCTCGTCGGGCTGGGCGCTCAGAACGGCTTCGAGTTCCCCACCCAGCTGGAACATCTGTTCGGCATAGGGCAGGGCAACGCGACCGGTTTCGGTCAGCTCCAGTTGACGGCCCACGCGCTTGAACAGCTCGACGCCGTAGGTCTGCTCCAGCAGGCTGATCTGCCCGCTGATGGTCTGGGGCGTGAGGTTCAATTGCTCGCAGGCGCGGACAATACTGCCGGTCTTGGCCACGACCCAGAAATAGTGCAGCTGTCGGTAATTGAGCATGGGCGCTGTCACTTCGGAAAAACCGAAGTATACGCCTGAAAAATACGAATTTTGCTGAAGTGTTTCCGTCCCTAGAATGCTGCCCTATCCCCTGAACTGATCCTGGACACTCGCTATATGGAATATCTTCTGGAACTGGCTGCAAGCCCAACGGCATGGATCGCTCTGGCGACACTGGTCGTCATGGAAATCGTGCTCGGTATCGACAACCTCATTTTTATCTCGATTCTCACCAACAAGCTGCCGGTTCATCAGCGTACCAAGGCGCGCCGGATCGGTATCAGCATGGCGTTAATCCTGCGTCTGGGCCTGCTGACCACCGTGGCCTGGATTGTCCAGCTGACCGCGCCTGTGGTCGAAGTGTTCGGGCAGACCTTCTCCTGGAAGGACATGATCCTCATCGCCGGTGGCCTCTTCCTGGTCTGGAAGGCAACCACCGAGATCCACCACAGCGTCGACATAAAGAGCGAAGCCGAAAAAGCCGCTTCCAGCGCCGTCACGCTGGGCATGGCTGCCGCGATCGGTCAGATCCTGATGCTTGACCTGGTGTTTTCCATCGACAGTATCGTCACCGCCGTTGGCATGACCGAGCACTTGCCGATCATGGTGATCGCCGTGATCGCCGCCGTGGTTGTGATGCTGGTGGCGTCGGAGCCCCTCGCCAAGTTTATCAACGATAACCCGACCGTGGTCATGCTGGCGCTGGGCTTCCTGATCATGATCGGCATGACGCTGATCGCCGAAGGCTTCGGCGCCCACGTTCCGAAAGGCTACGTGTACACCGCGATGGCGTTCTCGGCCCTGATTGAAGTGCTGAACATGCTGGTTCGTCGGTCCCGCCAGCGCCGCCTGGACGCTGAGGCGCAGGGCCAGAAGGTCTGACGCCTGGACGGCTCCGCCTGGCTATCGAGGGCGGGGCCGTAAAAAGCAGGTCAATAAAAAACGGTCGGGAATGGATTGCCATTACCGACCGTTTTCGTTTGTCCTTTCCGCATTCACGTCGTCACATCGTCAGTGCGCCGTGATAGGACGGATTTTGCGTTGTGCACGCTCTACGGATTTCGCGGCTTCGGTTTCCCGATAATGCGGATGATGGCGACGCGAGATGCGCATCACCCCCCACAACATGGCAGCCGCAACGGCCAGCCAGGCAGCGATCAACATCACAATGGTCATTCCGAGGCTCATGGCTTCCTCCGGCTCTTCTCTTCGTCTCTTAGTTACCGACAGTCTAGTCTCGCTGTTGTTGCCAAAAATTGACCGGTGGTAGGAATTGCATGACCGATTCGTTCTATCCACTCGCGTTGACAGCGCTTCGGGCTATACCACAATCGGTGGCGGCTCTATCATCCGCGTTCCGGCCGGATCTCGGGATCCGTTGCCATCAGTCAAGTGAGTGAAGAACGTGCGGGCATTGACGCGATTGGATAGCGTTGCAAGTCGACGCAAATGGCTGGCGCTTGCCGCCGTGCTGGTCTTGGCAGGCTGCTCGAACGGCCACAACTGGAAGCCCGGCTACCCGCCGATGTACAAGGCACTGCCCGACCGAGTGGAAATCAACGCGGTGCCGTCGTTCCGGGGCAAGGATTACCAGAGCGGACCGTTCGCGCTGGCCAGCATGCTGACCGTGCATGGCGTCCAGACCACGCCGGGCCTGCTGGAAAAGCCGCTGCAGCTGCCGGGCGCCGAAGACAAGCTCGACCGCAGCATGCTCAATCTGGCCCGCGAATACGGCTTTGTGGTGTATCCCGTCGACCATGGTCTCCCGGACCTGCTGGCCCAGGTGTCGGCGGGGTATCCAGTCATGGTGCGGTTTTCGGACGGCTCCCTGTTGTGGAAAGAGCAGCGCTACGGGGTGCTGGTCGGGTTCGATCAGAACAAGCGCACGGTGCTGATCTATACCGGGCCAGGGCGGGTGACGACGAGCTTCGATTCGTTTACCTCGGACTGGAACGACGCCGGCAACTGGGCCGTGCTGATCCAGAGCCCGCGTCAGGTGCCAGTGCCGGTCGACCGTGAACGCTGGCTGAAAGCCGCCAATGATCTGGCCCAGGCCGGGCAAGAACAGGCGGCGGGTGAGGCGGTCAAGGCACTGAACAATCCGGCCGCCCGTTAACGGTTGGCCGTTCATCACCTCTGATTCAGAACCCCAGCTTGTCCCGAAGGCTGTAATACCAGGCACCCAATGCCGTCAGCGGCGTGCGCAAGAGTTGCCCGCCCGGGAACGGGTAGTGGGGCAGGCCGGCGAAGGCGTCGAATCGTTCCGCCTGTCCGCGCAGGGCTTCGGCCAGCACTTTGCCGGCCAGATGGGTGTAGGTCACGCCGTGGCCGCTGCATCCCTGGGAGTAATAGATGTTGTCCCCCAGCCGGCCCACCTGCGGCAACCGCGATAAGGTCAGCAGGAAGTTTCCGGTCCAGGCGTAATCGATCTTCACGTCCTTCAGTTGCGGAAAGGCTTTGAGCATCTTCGGCCGGATGATGGCTTCGATGTTCGCCGGATCGCGCGCGCCGTACACCACGCCGCCGCCGAAGATCAGACGCTTGTCGCCAGACAGCCGGTAGTAATCGAGCAGGTAGTTGCAGTCCTCGACGCAGTAATCCTGAGGCAGCAACGTGCTTGCCAGTTGCTCGCTCAGCGGCTCGGTGGTGATGACCTGTGTGCCGCAGGGCATCGACTTGGCGGCCAGTTCCGGGACCAGATTGCCCAGATAGGCATTGCCCGCGACGATGACGAACTTCGCCCGAACCTTGCCCTCGGCGGTGTGCACCACCGGGCTGGCGCCGCGATCGATGCGCGTTGCCGCCGACTGTTCGTAAATGACCCCGCCCAGGGACTCGACCGCCGCCGCTTCGCCCAGCGCCAGGTTCAGCGGGTGGATGTGACCGCCGCTCATGTCGAGCATGCCGCCGATGTACTGGTCGCACGCCACCACTTCACGGATGCGGCGCTGGTCCATCAGCTCCAGCTGCGTATGGCCGTAGCGTTCCCAGAGGCGTTTTTGTGATTCCAGATGGCCCATCTGCTTGGGCGTGATCGCCGCGAAGACACCGCCGTCTTTGAGGTCGCACTGGATCTGGTATTTGGCGATGCGGTCGCGGATGATCTGCGCGCCCTCGAAGGCCATATGGCCGAGCAGTTGCGCTTCCTTCGGTCCGACAGACTTTTCGATGGTGTCGATATCGCGGCTGTAACTGTTGACGATTTGCCCGCCATTACGCCCCGAGGCGCCGAAGCCGACCTTGGCGGCTTCCAGCACAGTGACGTTGAAGCCGTGTTCCAGGAGAAATAGCGCGCTCGAAAGGCCGGTGTAGCCTGCGCCGATGATGACCACGTCGGTTTCGACGTCCCCTTGCAGCCGTGGCCGCACCGGAACGGGGTTGGCGGAAGCGGCGTAGTAGGAATGTGGGTATGGCGTGTTCGTCATCCTGTAACCCCTGTTTTATATTTTTTACGAATGGGCGGATCGTACCTGAGATGAAATTGGGCGGCCAGCCACCGCCGCAGCTTTGCGGTGTCGACGAGACGCTGGCAAGGCAGCGGCCATCGAGGCACAGGCGCATCTACTCAGACCGATTCGAGAGTGCCGGCGCAAATAGCTTGGACATTCATGGGCTTAGGGCTGAATCGAAGTTGACAGCGATGCGGATCTCGGTAGAATGCCGCCCCACAGCAGGCACGTAGCTCAGTTGGTTAGAGCACCACCTTGACATGGTGGGGGTCGTTGGTTCGAGTCCAATCGCGCCTACCAAACAAATCCGCTCTGCTGGGCGGTGACAAAAAAGGGTGGCCCGAGAGGGTCACCCTTTTTTTGTGCTCGAATCCGAATGACGTCAGGCGTGCGGTCCTTTATGGCTGACCGGTCACTCGCCCTTGGCGCGGGTAATGCGGCCCGCCCTGATCTCGTCCACATAGGCGCGCAGCCGGTCAGCATCCTTGTACTGCTGATTCATCAAGTGCAGCACGGCGACTACGTCCACATCGTTGACACGTTCGGCCAACCGGCTGATTTCGCCAGCGGTGCTTTCCAGATTGGCCGCGATGCCGCTCAGGTCACGCTTGAGTTCCAGCGCTGATTTTTTCATGCCCACGGTGCCGCTCTCCACTGTTGATGACCGCCGGGCCCGCGCCTCTGATTCAGCCGCGGCGGCGACGCACTATATCAAAGCACGATGGCCTTCCACGACCACCAGGCACGAAAAGGGCGCTGTTCAAGCGCCCTTGGATGCCTCGTGTCACGGCTCATGCGTGGGTGATGCTTCAGCCGCCCGCGCCGCCCGCGCTCGACGAACCCGAGCCCTTGCTGCCGCCGCCCGTCGTGGTATCGCCACCGGGCAAATCCGCATCGTCTTTGTTGCCGGTGCCATTGCTCATTGACGTGCCGCCACCAATGCTGATGCCCTTCTTGTTTTGCGCGTCCACATCAGCACCCTGGCGAGCCGGGTCGCTGCCCTGCACGCGCGGATCGATGCCCGTCTGCGAAGGCGGCGGACCCATGTCCGGCGATGTCGCGCCAGCCAGCGCAGCAAGGGAGGTGCAGGACAGCGCGCAGCCCAGCGTGAATGCAGCAAGTGATCTGTTCATCAGGTGATCTCCGTGTCTTGGTTCCTTGTCCCCATTCGGCATCTGAACCTTGTCCGAAGTGCCATCACGGCGACAAGCGGCATGTTGGTGGGGGCGTCATTGGCGGGATACCGCTCATTCGATCTAGCCGGGTGGCGAAGATCAGCCTGTGTGTCAGGGGATTGACCGCCGGGTCTGGCTGATCGACAGGGGCCGTGTCAGGTCAATCCGTCCGTGTCGATGTGCCGGGGAAATAATTTGCATATTCATAGGCTTACTGGGCGAAAAAGACGTTGACAGCTATTTGAATATCCGTAGAATGCCGACCCACAGCAGGCACGTAGCTCAGTTGGTTAGAGCACCACCTTGACATGGTGGGGGTCGTTGGTTCGAGTCCAATCGCGCCTACCAAACAAATCCGCTCTGCTGGGCGGTAACAAAAAAGGGCGAATCGAAAGATTCGCCCTTTTTTATTGCCTGAAACTTTTAAGTCATGCCAGCCTTGCCTGAATCAGCCATAGCCCCTATGGCCGGACGCTTCAGCCCGATTTGACGCTTACGTACCATGCCGAGCCGCGAAAAAATCCGTTTTTTTTCCCGCTACCGTCTGGACCTTTTCCCATGATGCGCGATCATCAGTGCATGGAAATCCAGAGGAGGTGTGTATGTTTAGCCGGTCGTTGACCCTTGCCGTTTTGTTCGCCCTGTCGAGCCCCTTGCTGGCTGCCGACGGTGATGGCCCACTGTCTCAGGAGCGCGGCAAGAACCGTCCATTGATCGTCATCGCATCGAGTTCGGTGGACCCGACGCTGGTGAGTCTGAAAAAAAGTCTGGATGAGAGCGCCAACAAGGAGGGTTTCGCCAAGCGTGACATGGTCCTTTACACCATCATTAACATGGTCGGTCAGCGTGGCGGCAAGGACCTCGATGCCCAGACCACCATGGCGCTGGTTCGCGAGCTCAAGCTTGGCGCTCAGACAGACAAGCAGGCTCAGGTGATCCTGGTGGGCAAGGACGGTGAGAAGAAAATGATCCACAACGGCCCCATCGATCCCAAGGAGATTTTCAGCACCATCGACCAGATGCCGATGGCTGAGAAAGAGGCGGCCGCCGCTGCGGCTCCTGCGCCGGTCGCCGAGCCGAAGGCCGCAACGCCGTCGGGCAAGCCGGCCAAGCCTGGCAAGGCCGCGCCCGCTGCACCGCCTGCCGGGCTGGATGATTAACCGCTCAGACGCCATACCCATGGGGCTCGCTTGGCGTTGCTGGTAACATCGCTCCTTTTTCACCGAAAGGGACGTTTGATGAGTGGGACTGGCATGAAACATTGGGCGGGCGCTGTGGCACTGATCATGCTGTCTGGCTGCATGAGCTTGAATCAGACGCGCTCGGCAGGGCCGGCGCAGGTTTACACCAGTCAGAAGCCTGCGGTTGCCGTTGCCGAGTGCATCAAGGTCACTTGGGCCAACGTCCAGCTGTTCGGTGATGTAGCTGACGTGTTCATGGCCAAAGGGGATCCTGGCGCGTTCACGGTCTACACCACCGAAGGCGAGTATTTCGCTGATGTGGCGGGCAAGGCGGGCATGACCAACGTCAACTTCTACGCCAAGCCGGGCGCCAAAGTGGTTGAGCAGCGTGGCGCGGTGCTCGCAACCTGCCTCTGAATCGAGCCTGCATTCACTGACCTGCGCGTGCTGACCGGTTCTATCATGTCCCGGCGTCGCGCAGGCTTTGAGCAACACAGACGATTCACCCTGGCCGCTTTACCTCGGCTTTTGACATCGCCTGCTTCACATCGGCGGAGTCACGCCATTTTCCCCGGCAGAAATCGACAGCGCGGTCAGCGTGTTGGCCGCGCCTTTCTGCGCTTGCAGCACCACCTTCACGCCGGGCTTGAGCAAGCTGCGATCGCCGGGCACCAGGTTGACGATCGGCACGTCGTCAGGGATGACGATCTTCTTTTGCCCACCCTTGTAGTTCACCGTGATGGTGCGTCCGTTGCTGGCGACCAGATCGCCAACCGATCCGTTGGTCATGGTGCTGTCCGGCGTCAGGTCAAAAGCCCGATGGCCATCTCCCGTGCCCGCCATGGCCGGCGGAAACACATGCACCTCGAGCGCCTTTAGCGAACCGTCCGGCAACGGCACCGCCGCGGAGCCGATGTAGCTGCCCGGTTTGATTTCCGACACTTGCGCCAGGGTCACGCCACGAATCTGTGTATCACGAGTCAACGCAACCTGCAGGTCCTCTCCGCGATTGCTGTGGATTTTCAGCGAATCGCCTTCGACCGCAGTGATGGCGCCGCGCACGCGGGTGGGTTTGCCGTCTTCGGCGTGGGCGGGCAGCGCTGCCGACAGCAGTGCGCCGAGCAATCCGGACAGGAGAAGGGCGTGGCGGAGGGGCTGGGTTCTGGACGTCTTCATTGGCAGCGCGAATCCTGTGATGGGCTGAGCACTGAGCATAGCGGTAGTGCCCGTCCAAGTGCATGACATCGGCGTCAGCAAGCGGGGCCTGGCATCGGCGCATCCGGTGGACCTGCGCAAGCAGATGCTCGGTTTGCCGGAGTTGGCGTAGGGCGGGGGGGCAGGAAGGTTGCGGCCAGGCTGTGCGCCGGTCGTCGAACGACTTCGCACAGCACGGCGCGGGGGATTACTGCTGAAGGGAAATCGACGTGCTCGCGAGTTTCGGCTGGTTGTACAGGCTGACCAGCACTTCATCCAGTACCGAAGACGCACCCCACGGACGCGGGTCGTTCAGGATTGCCACGACGACCCAGGTGTTACCGTTGCTGTCGCGGCTGAATCCGGAGATCGCCCGAACGGTGTTCAATGTGCCGGTCTTGATGTGGGCTTCACCGCGCAGGGCCGTGCGTTTCAGGCGTTTACGCATGGTGCCGTCCATCCCTGCCAGCGGCAGCGAGCTCATGAATTCGGCTTGAAACGGGCTGTTCCACGCTGCCTGGAGCATCTGCGCCATTTCCCGCGCGCTGACCCGTTCGGCGCGGGACAGGCCTGAACCGTTCTCCATCACCAGGTGCGTTGCGATGATGCCTTTCTTGGCCAGCCACTGGCGCACCACACGCTGCGCGGCCTTGGCATCGTCACCGTCGGCTTCATTGCGGAACTCAGCGCCCAGACTGAGGAACAGCTGCTGGGCCATGGTGTTGTTACTGAATTTATTGATATCGCGGATGATCTCCGCCAGATCCGGCGAGAACGCCCTGGCCAGCAGCTTGGCGCTGCCTGGCGTCACGTCCAGACGGTCCTTGCCGAGAATGGTCCCGCCCAGTTCCTGCCAGATGGCACGCACGGCGCCCGCGGTATAGGTCGGGTGGTCGAGCAGCGACAGATACGTCTGGGAATTGCAGCCGTCGCCCAATTGGCCGGATACCGTTACGGTGATCCCGCCATCGGCTTCCGGTACCGGGTTGTACAGCACGTCGCCGGTGCATTTGCTGGAGGACAGCGCCTTGACCTGATTGTTGATGTGGATGGCGGCGATGGGCGGCTCCACCGAGACCAGAATCTTGCCACCGTCGTTGCGGGTGACGAAACGCAAGGCCTTGAGGTTGACCATCAAGGAGTCGGGACGCACCAGGAACGGCTTGTTCTTGTCGTTGCCATCGTCGTCGAACACTGGCAGCTGCGGTTGCACGAAATGGCTGCGATCCAGGACCAGATCACCGGTCACTTGCTGCACGCCGTTGGCCCGCAAATCGCGCATCAGCAGCCACAGGCGTTCCATGTTCAGCTTGGGATCTCCGCCGCCCTTGAGGTACAGGTTGCCGCGCAGAACGCCATTGCTGAGGGTGCCGTCGGTGTAGAACTCGGTTTTCCACTGATGGGTCGGGCCGAGCATTTCCAGCGCGGCGTAAGTGGTCACCAGCTTCATGGTCGAGGCCGGATTGACCGACACATCGGCGTTGAAAACAGTCGGGGTGCCGGGGCCGCTGACCGGGAGCATCACCAGCGACAGCGCATCGTTCTGCAGCTTGCTGGCTTTGAGTGCTTCTTGGACCTTGGGAGGCAGGGCGGTGTTGATGGGAGCGGCGGCGATGGGGAATGAGAGGGGCAAAAGCAGGGTGGCGATAAACAGCGGACGCAAAGACTTGATCATTCAATAAACCCTACTGCAGCAAACACGGAGATGAAGAGGGGGTGAATTCCCTCGCACTGTGAACGAACCGCCAGAAAATGCCCGATAGCAGGGCGTGACACTGGCGTTTCGGTAAAGCGGCATTATGCCCCAAGCTTTCGTGACTTGCGCCGGGGTACAGCCGTCAAACCGCGCTATTTTTTGCGCTTGCCCATTTAAAGTCACGTTAAACCGTGAATTTCTCTGCCTGTGTCTGGCTGGGCTTTGCACCTGGCAGTGCGATGGGTGATAGCTGGACACGTTTTCTGGCGCGTGAATGCTTGAATCCCGGACACAAAAAAGCCATCCCGGGGGATGGCTTTTTCCGTATCAGCTCGGCGGGAAGGCCCGCCCGCTGATCAGACAGCCGCGTTGATCGGCTTTTCCGGGTACCAGGCGTCCTGCAGAGGGCTGACTTCAACTTCAGTCAGCTCGCTGCGGCCTTTGAGCCAGGCTTCGACAGCTGCGCGCTGTTCTTCGCTGACCGAACCACGGTTGGCCAGGCAGACCAGGCCAAAGTCGTCGCCGCCGACATAGTCCAGACCGTTAGCGTCCATGGCTTCTGTCAGGAAAGCGTCGAGGAAAGCATCAATGGCCTCGTCATCCAGGTCCTCTTTGAAGCCCAGCTTCAGTTCGAAGCCCAATTCCTGGAACTCGTCGACACAGAGTTTTTTGCGCAGACGACGGGAGCGGTTAGTGGCCATGAAGCGTTCCTCTTAAGTAATTTCGGGGCGCAGTCTATCAGCTTCGTCCTGGCGGCGCCTGCTTGATGCTGATCAGGGTTTTTCTCATCTCTGACTGCGCTCGGGGTTTGAGGGGGGCTGGCGTAGAGAGACTTGGGGCGACTCATAGCCATGATGCGCAAAAAGTTGCGCACTCGTTTTATGAGAAAGGGTGATTGATGGGTTGGAGGCCACGTCGTTCGTGGTGTGCAGACGAGTGGGCAAGAAGTTGCACAGGGGTGCGCAACTTCTTGCGCACTTGTTCTTTGTTTTCGGGTTGAGCGTTCGCTTAAACCTGCCGTTGTTTCTCTTAAGCTGTTGATTTTGTTTGGCTAATTTATAGCTGGCATAGCCTTTGATATCTCCGTCGCCCCCGGATTGGCATTCACGCCTTTTCGGATGGTTTTTGAGCACGGAGAGCATCCTTGGCGACCCCCTTAAATCTGCCCGTTGGTGGTGAGAAACGCGAACCTGAAGTGGCGGTTGTGCCGCTTGATCAGATCCAGCTTGAGGACGTCGGGGCCGGCGCGGCCAATGTCGATGCCTGGCTGCAGGACATCAGCGGCGGGGTTGTTTCGCTTGAGCGGATCAAGAGCGCTGCCGGTTTTCTACCGGTGGTGGGCAACATCATGGCGCTGGTTGATGCGCTGAATGACATCGTTCGGCTGGCGACGAGTGAGACGCGCGATCCGCTGGATTGGGTGAGTCTGGGCATCAATCTGATTGGCGTCTTGCCGATTCCGCCGACCATGGCGGCAGCGCGAATGAGCCTGCGGCCGACGCTGTTTCTGGTGCGTCAGGAGATGCGGCAGGCGGGCAAGTTGGTGCTTGGGGATTCGCTGATTGAGGTGCTGATTGGGCATCTCAATGCGGACATCGTTGGGACGCTTGATGACTTCGTGACCCAGGCGCAGGGCAAGCTTCCCGGGATTCTCGACGCTGCGGGGAAACTGGGCGAAGGCGTGTTGAACGAGATCGCCAAGGGCCTGGAGAGCGTGATCAACGGCGATCTCGATGCCGAGGGCACGCTGCTTGAGGCGGTGGAGCTGATCAGCGAGGGGCGCCAGCAGTGGGACTACGATCCCAAAGGCGCGATTTCCAATATCTTCATCGCGGTTGCCGACGTTTACATCGCTGCCGGCCAACACATCGTCAACGGCACCGTCGAACATCTTGTGCCTGAGGTGCTGAAAGACCCGGTACGCAGGCAGGCCAAAGCGCTGCGTGCCATGGGCTCCGAGCTTCGGACCCAGATTAATGGTCTGGCGGATCCTGGGGTCCAGAACTCGATTGGGGCGTTGCTGCAGACTTTGGCGGGTGCAGTGGTCTCCTGGCGGGCGCGCAACGGGCATGGGCAGTCTTTCAACATCAAGCCGGGGATGGTTAATCAGGCCAAGCGCCGGGCCGGCGAAGGCAAGCTCGAAGTTGTTCAGCACGAGAGGCCTGCCAAGGGTCGGCCTAACGAGCGGAAGAAATGTGCGTGCCCGTGTCCTTGTGAGTGTGCGTGTGCGGCGACGCGGAACAGCATCAGTTTTGCGATGGGCTCGGAGTCGGTCAGTCATACGGACTTCAGCTTGCCGGGGCCTTTTCCCATTGAGTGGACGCGGGCTTACTGTTCGAGTCTGGATGCTTACGATGAGGGCGTTATCGGCGCACGCTGGGTCACGCCGTTTACCACGCGGTTTGATTGTGTGGGTGATGGTCTGGTCTTCCACGATGCCGACGGTCGCAGCCATGAATTCCCTCTTCCCAAGGTCAAGCTGTTTCACTTCAACGCCATTGAAAATCTAACCGTCGTTCGCCTCAGCAAGGACCGGTTAGTGCTGATGCGTGGCCTGGAACACAGGGAAACCTATGTTCGGCGGGGTGGCCGTTTTGTTCTGATCAACAAGGTTTTGCCCAACGGCGCCGGGCTGATGCTGCATCACGAGCATCGGCACGGTGATCAGATGGTTCTTTCCGAGTTGGTGACTTACTCGGAAAAAGACGTCAACAAAGTCCATCTTCGCCTGGGCACTTTGATTGATGATCAAGGGCGTCTGACGGGCCTTTGGGAAATACGTGATGGCGACGTCAAACGCCAACTGTGTGCGTATCAGTACGATGGTTTTGGTGACCTTGTTCTGGCTCAGGATGAGAACGGCGGTACATGGCGTTATCAGTATCAAGATCACCTGATTACGCGCTACACCGACCGCACCAATCGCGGTCTGAACCTGCAATGGCAAGGCTCCGGCCCGGATGCCAAGGCCGTACGCGAATGGGCCGACGACGGAAGTTTCGACACGCGGCTGGCGTGGGACGAAAAAATCCGCCTGACCTTTGTCACTGATGCCCTCGGTAACGAAACCCGGCATTACTACGACAGCCTCGGTTACACGTACCGCATCTGCCACGCCGACGGGCGCTCTGAGTGGTTCTTTCGTGATCAGGCGAAAAACATCATTCGCCACGTCCACACCGACGGCAGTACCGACCGGTATCGTTACGACAAGCTCAGCAATCTGACCGAACACACCCGCGCTGATCACAGCGTGATGAATTACGCGTACGACGATAAGAGCCACCTGATCAAGATCAGCGATGGCGAGGGTGGCTTGTGGAAACGGGACTATGACCTTCGCGGAAACTTGGTTGAGGCGATCGATCCGCTAGAGAACGTTACCGAATACGCCTACAACCCGTTTGGTCTTCCTACTGCGATCAAGGACGCCAACGGCAATACAAAAGCGTTGGCCTACAACGACGCCGGACAGCTCGTTAAGTACACCGACTGCTCGGGCAAGGTCAGCGCTTGGGAATACGACGAACGCGGCCAAATGGTTCGCTTCACCGATCCTGCTGGGCATAGCACGACGTACGAATACAAAGCCGGTCAACTGGTCCTGATCAAGCATCCGGACAAGACCGAAGAACGCTTTAGCCGCGACGCCGAAGGTCGTTTGCTGGCCCACTCGGACGGCCTTGAACGCTGCACCACCTGGCGTTATAGCGCCGCCGGTTTTATCGCCGAACGCGTCGACGCTGCCGAGCAAACCTTGCGTTACCGCTGGGACAAACTTGGTCGTCTCGTTGCGCTGGAAAACGAAAACGAACGCCGCGCCCACTTTCACTACGACCCGGTGGGCCGGCTGCTGCAAGAAAGCGGCTTCGACGGGCGATCCACCCGCTATCAGTACGATCCCGAAACCGGCCGCCTTGCGGAGACCATCGACGGCCAACGCACCATCGCGCTGACCTTCGACCCCATGGGCCGCCTGACCGAACGCCGCGCCACCCTCGGCGAACAGTCCCAGCGCGAAACCTTCGCCTACGACGGCAATGGCCATCTGGTCATGGCGACCAACGCCGTCAGCAAGCTGCAATGGTTTCATGACCCGGCCGGCAATCTGCTGCGCGAACATCAGCACTACACCAGCCTGATAGAACCGCTGGTCGCCGTCTGGCAGCACGAGTACGACCCGCTTAACCACCGCGTCGCGACTATCAGACCGGACGGACATCGCGTCAGTTGGCTGACCTACGGCAGCGGTCATTTGCTGGGTATGAAGCTCGACGAGCACGAACTGCTCAGTTACGAGCGTGATGACCTCCATCGCGAAGTCGCCCGCCACCAAGGCAACCAACTCCTGCAAACCCAAAGCTGGGACCCGGCGGGACGCCTCCAAGAACAACTGCTAGGACGAGCAGACGACAAAACCACCCTGATCAAGCGCGCCTATACCTACGACGCCGCCGGCCAACTCACTGACATCAACGACAGTCGCCGCGGTCCTCTCGCTTATAAATATGATCCCGTTAGCCGCCTGCTCAGCGCCACCAGCCGCCTCGGCATCGAAACTTTCGCCTTCGACCCAGCGAGCAACCTGCTCAACGAAACTGCCGAGCCCGTCCGCCGTCCACTAGACCCCAAGCCGACTCAAAACAAACTCGTCGACAACCTGCTGCGCGACTACGCCGGCAACCACTACGAATACGACGAACGCGGTAACCAGACTGAGCGCTGGACCAACGGCCTGCGCAGCGAACTGCACTGGGACCTCTTTGATCGCCTCGTGCATTTCCGAGATCCACGCCTGGCTGTCGACTTCGGCTACGACCCACTGGGACGTCGCCTCTACAAACTCTCAAAGGCTCACTACCGACCTCGTCCTGAAGCCGGCACCGGCTGGAACGAAAACGAACACGCGCGAAAAGAGCGCGAACTCGGCTGCGGCTTCACCCTGTACGGCTGGGACGGTGACACCCTCGCCTGGGAAAGCAGCCCGCCGCCATACGCCGGCGCCCTCGGCCGCACCGTCCACTACATCCATGAACCGGGCACTTTCGTCCCGGTGGCCCAGGCCATCCGCCACGAAACCATCCGCCTCGTAAGCCAACCCACTTACGAAGGGCGCTACAACTTCAAAGAAGACCCGCTCTGGAACTACAAACCGGTGGCGCTGCCGATTGATGCGCTGGCCTGGTACCAATGCGACCACCTCGGCACGCCCCAGGAAATCACCGACCAAAACGGCAATACCGCCTGGAGCGCACAATACAAAGCGTGGGGCGAAGCACAGGAAAACCGTTCGGAGTTCGCCCAACAAGTCGGCCTGACCAACCCGATCCGCTTCCAAGGCCAATACCACGACCACGAAACCGGCCTGCACTACAACCGGCATCGATACTATGATCCAAGGGTCGGGCGGTTCATTAGCGAGGACCCGATTGGGTATCTAGGTGGACTGAACATCTACCAATACGGGCCGAACTCAATCAGCTGGGTCGATCCGTTAGGGCTGGCAAGTTCGGCCGTTGGACCGGGGCGAAAGCCTAAGTCTGATAAGCCTAACCAAAACTGTAAACGCGCATGCAGAAAAAAATGGGAGGTAAATCGGTACGACAGGGTTTGCGAGGGTAATGTCCCTGGCGTGGGTTATGCGAAATACTACCTAGATCCTAAAAAACAGCAGTGGTGGTCAGTAGATAAGACAGGCCATGGTGAAAGTGCTTGGAAAGTCTACGACGAATCTGGCGAGTGGCTCGCGGACACTGACATTTACGGAGACCATATGAACAAGCATAAAAGTGGGGTCGGAAAGAATATTAGTTTTAAATCTTTGAAGTGTAAGGATGAAAAATGATTACATCTGCTGAGGAGTTTATTGCTTTACGGAGTAGCTCCATCAAAAGTGAATACGATAGAGCTGCAACTGAGGAGGCCCCGATTTCGGTATGGCGAGATGTAATAAAAAGATACCCGAATTACAGAAGATGGGTTTCGCATAATAAAAATGTACCATTAGAGATCCTAGAAGAGCTATGCCAGTTTGATAGCACCGTCCGGCAGTTCGTTGCAGCAAAAAGAAAGCTGTCACCGGCGCTCTTCGAAGTTCTATCTAGGGATGAGAGCTACGTTGTACGCATCGCAGTGGCCGCCAACAAAAAAGCACCAATTACAATATTGGAAAGACTACTTAATGATCAAAACAAGCATGTTGCTCGCGCAGCAGAATACAACCTTGAAGAGACTAAAAATAAAAATAGACGTAGGGAGTAATGCTCTTTGGGTTCTTTCGTATTAAGGCGGGCTGCCTACGATAGCTTATTGGGACGGACCCCTTGAACTAGTGAAAGTCATATTGACATCCGTAACCCCATCGATTTACCCACAGTTCGAGGGAGGCCGCACGGCTCATGAGTCACGAATATAGATTGGTTTTTCCTAATGTTCTTACCGCCCGCTGCCTTATGAGCGATCTGAGGGCGAGTGAGTATTGCGTCCGAGCAGATCAAGAGTTTGTTTACTTGAAAGATTGCATCTCCGAGACCGAGGCGAATTACGATGCACGCTTAAGCTATTATGACCAAAATTCACTGTGGCTTGAGGGGTTAAAGGGGACGGAGACCTTTTGAACCTTTAACCCCTTCCGCTATCGGGGACAGATTAATTTACGGTGAAGCGCTGTAAATAAATCAGTCCCCTTATAATCGTCCCCTTACGATCAACCCACTTTCCTACCAAAACGTCGCCGCCGGCGCAGTCAACTTCCCGGCAATCACTGCGATCGCCTTCTCCACATCACCCACCTCGGTATACCGCCCCAGGCTTAACCGCAAGCTGCTCCCGGCCTGGGCTTTACTCAGCCCCAACGCCAGCAACACGTGAGAAACGCTGCTGCTCGCGGAGTTACACGCCGAGGTCGAAGAAACCGCCAGTTCGCTCGCCAGGCTGGCAACGTTAAACCCCGGGCTGTCGATGCAGACGTTGAGCGTATGGGGAACGCGTTGGTGGGGATCGCCGTTGAGGCTTACGCCGCTCAGGCCGAGCAGGCCTTTGCGCAACTGCGCGGACAACGCAGCGATGCGCGCGACTTCTTCGTCCATTTCGGCGCTGGCCAGTGCGTACGCCGCGCCCATGCCGACGATCTGGTGGGTGGCGAGGGTGCCGGAGCGGTAACCCTGTTCGTGGCCGCCGCCGTGCATCTGTGCTTCGAGCAGCGATCGCGCGCGGTCGCCGACGTAGAGTGCGCCGATGCCTTTCGGGCCGTAGGTTTTGTGCGCGGAGAAGGACATCAGGTCCACCGGCAATGCGCTCAGGTCGATCGCCAGTTTGCCAGCGCCCTGGGCGGCGTCGACGTGGAAGAGGGCGCCGTGTTCACGCACGATTTGGCCGATGGTCGAGATATCGGTGACGGTGCCCAGTTCGTTGTTGACCAGCATCAGCGACACCAACAGCGTGTCATCTCGCAGTGCCTCGCGTACGGCGTTGGGGTGAATCAGGCCGCGGCTGTCGGGTTCGAGCCAGGTCACCGGGCAACCGGCCTGCTCAAGCTGGCGAACGGTGTCGATGACGGCTTTGTGTTCGAGTGTGCTGGTGATGAGGTGGCGGCGGGCGCCATTGTTGGGGTTGAGCGCGATGCCCTTGATCGCCAGATTGTTGGACTCGGTCGCGCCTGAGGTCCAGACCAGGTCATCGGCACTGCAACCCACCAGTTCTGAAACCTGACGGCGCGCCAACTCCACGGACTGCCGGGCCTGATTGCCGTAGGCGTGGGAGCTGGAGGCCGGGTTGCCGAAGGTACCTTCGCGGCCGAGGCAGGTGACCATGGCCTGGATGACGCGGTCATCGACCGGGGTGGTGGCGGCGTAATCGAAATAACAAGGGAGTGTTTTCATGGGGAGTTCTGCGCTGTCCGTCGTGCCGAAAATACTACTAGCGTCAGGGTGAAAAAAAATTGATTCCTCAACGGAGATTTGCCCTCGGATTAGAATTAATTTCCATCAAAGGCTCATTAAAGGGAATATCATTTTATCAGCTTGCCTTTCTGGCCTATCCTTATCGCTTCCCGGCATATGAATTTACCGAGGCCACCGCGCGTTCCATGGACAAATTCGACCAGGCCATCCTGAGCATTCTGCAGAACGACTGCACCCGCCCGATTGCAGAAATCGCCGACAGCGTCGGCCTCGGCAGCACCGCATGCTGGCGTCGCGTACAAAAGCTCGAAGAGCAGGGCATGATTCGCGGGCGAGTCGCGCTGCTTGACCCGGCGCAGTTGAACGTCGCAGTAACGGTGTTCGCCGCCATTCGAACCAATCAGCACAACGCCCAGTGGCTGGGTCGTTTCCATGATCTGATCGCCACGCTGCCCGAAGTGGTGGAGTGTTACCGCATGGCGGGCGATACCGACTACATGCTTCGGATCGTGGTGCCGGACATCGCTGGCTACGATGCCGTTTACAAAAAGCTGATCCAGTTGTCGGGCATCACTGACATGAGTTCCAGCTTCGCCATGGAGCAGATCAAGTCCACGACACAGCTGCCGTTGAGCTACACCCTGTAAACCCGCATCAGCACGCTTCATCCAAATTCTGCGCAAAAAAAACAGCCCTCCGAAGAGGGCTGCTTTTTTATGCGTCGAGGAAAGTCGTCTGTTGAATCAGACGCGGGCTTTGTCGATCCATTCCATGGACGTGCGCCAGATGCAGATCCCCAGGAAGTACGCTGACATGGCCAGCCACACGAACAGGGCCACCGATCCGTTGTACGGATGATTCATCACCAGCAGGAAGCTGCAGAAGAACCACACGGCAGTGACTGCGATGTTCAGGGGCATGAAGCGGCGGACGCGGAACGGGTGCAGGAACTTCATGCGTGTCACCGTCAGCAGCGCCAGGCAGATCACCGTGATGAAAGTCAGCCATGGCGCCGGAGAAAGGATGTAGACGCACAGGGCGACGACGTTCCAGGCGGCGGGGAAGCCCTGAAAGTAGTTGTCCTTGCTTTTCATTTCGACGTTGCAGAAACAGAACAGCGACGACACCAGGATGATCGAGGTGGTCAGCAGCAGAGTGTATTCCGGCAGCGGGATGTAGCGGTAGATGAACAGGGCGGGAATGAACACGTAGGTCAGGTAATCGATCACCAGGTCGAGCACCGAGCCGTCGAAGTGCGGCAGGACCGACTGCACGTTCAGCTTGCGCGCCAGGGAGCCGTCTACGCCATCGACGATCAGGGCGAAGCCCAGCCAGAGCAGGCACGCCTTGGGTTGGTTGTCGAACAGAGCAATGGTCGCGAGAAAGGCGAGCACCACGCCCGTGGCGGTAAAACCATGGGCGCCCCAGGCCTTGAGCCAGGCGATGCGTTGAATCGGAATCATGGACGGTCCTTCTGGAAATAAGCGGGTTCGGTCGGGGACAACAACGGTGACGGAACCAGAGGTGCATCTATCGACCGGGGATCGGTCGATAAGGTTCATACGTAACCCCTACACGGTAGCAGGCGGCGCAGGCTTTCGTTACTCAAATGTGACGCCGTGCCGTGGAGCGCAGGGGTGCAGGTGTCATTGGTCGGCTGACAAACAAAAAAGGCAATATGCTGGCCCCGATGGGCGCCGTACCTCGTCAGAATCCACGCCTGATCAGTCACTTAGGCAAGGAATCGCATGTCATTTCTCAAGACTCTACTGACCTTCTGCGTGCTCATAACGGTGACTTCCCAGGCCTTCGCGCGCAGTCCAAACAAGAACGAACGCGACCTCTGCACCTGGGGCGCGGTGATGGCCGGTACCGCTCAACAATACAAACTGTCCGGCCTGACGCTGTACGGCGCCCGCAAGAAGATGCAGGCCCAGCATTTCGCCCAGCAATGGATGCGCATGAGTGCCCTGGGCATTACCGAGCAGACTTACGACAGCCCTTCGAGGCTGCGGCCGGAAAGCGTCAAACAGGTGTATTACGAAGGTTGCATCAAGCACGAAGTCGCACGGCGCTGACTGACCGCGCTGCGGCCCTGGAGGTACAGCGCGAGCAATCAACGCGATAGCAGGATCAGTGCGCCCCGCGCGGGATGGTCTTCAGCAGATCAGCCGGGCTGATATGCCCCACCACCTGCACGCCGCTGCCCGGCTGGGGCAGGCCCAGAATATGGCCTTTGATCTTGCCGATCACGTGCATCTCGCACGGCTTGCAATCGAACTTCAACGTCAGCACCTCATCGCCATGGACCAGTTGCATCGGCGCGACCTTGGTGCGCACGCCGGTCACACCCTTGGCCTGCTTGGGGCACAGGTTGAAGGAGAAGCGCAGGCAGTGTTTGGTAATCATCACCGGCACTTCGCCTTTCTCTTCATGGGCCTCGTACGCGGCGTCGATCAACTGCACGCCGTGACGGTGATAGAAGTGCCGCGCCTTCTCGTTGTAAACGTTGGCCAGGAACGACAGGTGCGCCTCGGGGTAAACCGGCGGCGGCGACGTTTCCGGCTTGCGGGCACCGCGCGGGTGCGCCTGGATGCGAGCGGCGGTCAAGGTCTCGATGACTTCACGGCGCAACGCTTTGAGTTGCGAGTTCGGAATGAAGAACGCTTGCGGCGCGTCCAGCTCAATGGCAGTCGCGTGGTATTCGGTGGTGCCGAGCTGGCCGAGCAGATCGTGGAGCTGCTCCAGCGCCTGCTCCGGTTTATTGGCGACGCCAAACGGGCCGTTCAGCTCGACGCGAGCGCTGATGCCTTCCTCGCTGGTGGCGACCAGTTCCAGACGCTCTTCACGCAGGCGCGCCACCCATGACAGGCCGATGCGGCGTTCGGCCGAGGTCTTCTGCAAAGCCTGTTGCCAGTTGTGATCGAGGTTGCGACTGAGCGGATGGTTGGGCCGCAGTTGCAGGCCTTTTGGCATCTCGTTCGGCTCGACGCGGTAGCGGTAGCGCTTCTCGCCGTCTTCTTCGAACTCACCTTTTGGCTCGGCGATGTTGGCGCGGAAACCCACCACTTCGCGCTTGACCAGCACATTGAGGCCGTCACCGTTGGACAGCGGCTCATGGGTCACCACCTGCAAGTCACGCTTGCCGACTTTCTCGACCACGCCGACCAGCAGGCCGGTGAAGGTCGGCGAATCGAACGCGCCGATGTCGACCTTGCGGTCGGTGACGAAATAGTCGGTGCTGCCCCGGTGGAAAGTCTTGTCCGGGTCCGGCAGGAAGAAGTGCGCGGTGCGGCCGCTGGAGGCGCGGGCCAGGTCCGGACGGTCTTCGAGGATCTCGTCCATACGCTGACGGTAGTAGGCCGTGATGTTCTTCACATAGCCCATGTCCTTGTAGCGCCCTTCGATCTTGAACGAACGCACGCCGGCATCCACCAGTGCGCGCAGGTTGGCGCTCTGGTTGTTGTCTTTCATCGACAGCAGGTGCTTCTCGTAGGCAACCACGCGGCCCTGATCGTCTTTCAGCGTGTAGGGCAGACGGCAGGCCTGGGAGCAGTCGCCACGGTTGGCACTGCGCCCGGTGTGTGCGTGGGAAATATTGCACTGACCGGAGAAAGCTACGCACAGCGCGCCGTGAATGAAGAATTCGATGGCGGCATCGGTTTCGTCGGCGATGGCGCGGATTTCCTGGAGGTTCAGCTCACGGGCCAGCACCAGCTGCGAGAAACCGGCCTGATCGAGAAAGCGTGCCCGCTCCATGGTGCGGATGTCGGTCTGGGTGCTGGCGTGCAGCTCGATGGGCGGAATGTCCAGCTCCATCACGCCGAGGTCCTGCACGATCAGCGCGTCGACGCCAGCGTCGTAGAGCTGATGGATCAGCTTGCGCGCCGGCTCCAGCTCGTTGTCGTGAAGGATGGTGTTGATGGTGGTGAAGACGCGGGCGTGGTAGCGGCGGGCGAATTCGACCAGTTGGGCGATTTCGCTGACGTCGTTGGCCGCGTTGTGGCGCGCGCCGAAGCTCGGGCCGCCAATGTAGATCGCGTCAGCGCCATGCAGAATGGCCTCGCGGGCAATGGCCACGTCGCGGGCAGGGCTGAGCAATTCCAGGTGATGTTTGGGCAGAGACATATTTTTTTAGTCGGCACGGTCACGGTCAAGGCGCGCATTGTAGCGGCGAAACGCCTGACCGGCACCCGTCTGCTGCCCGATGGCGCCCGCCCGTGGGCTGGGGGCGCCGGAAACCCGCGTGATCAGGCCTTGGCGGCCATCGCCGTGACTTCCACGCGCATGCCTTCGACGGCCAACGCGGCGACGCCCACTGCGGCGCGCACAGGCCAGGGTTTGGCGAAAAAGCGTGTGTAGACTTCGTTGAATGCGGCCCGATCGGCCATGTCGGTGAGGTAGATGGTCAGGTGGAGCACGCGGTCCATGGAACTGCCGGCCCGCTCCAGTGCCCCTTTCAACGCCTGCAACGTGCATTCGCTCTGCTCGACGATACCGCCCAGTTCCAGGCTGCCGTCGGCCCGGGTGGGGATCTGCGTGGAAACCAGCAGACCGCCGAAACCGGCGACGTCCGAGGAGATGGAATCGGCGTCAGGATCCGGCGTGAAGGTGATGTCGTGGTTGGCCATGGGCGTTCTCTTCTACGAGTGTGTGGATGACCGGCCAGGAACGGCCGACGGCCATGATGTCCGACTCGGAAGGGAAAAGGGAGGCTTGACAGCGCGGTGGCCGGCCGAGTGAGCAGGGGTCCGATCAGAAAATTCGTGCCAATGCGCCTGGGGCTGTCCACAAAAAGCGAGCCGCCGTCACGTTATCTCTGACGTGAAGGCGGCTCCGGGGGGGTTGTCAAATCGGCGGATTCAACGTCATTGAAACTAGCAGTGAGGTTAACCGTTAGCTAGCTATCATTTCGCAATACAGTGTTTCCGTTGCGGGAACAATCAACCCCGGCGCTGGAGCATCTGGCGAATCGTCGAGCAGGGCCGCTGCAAAAAAACTCCGAACTCGTCCCCGGTCGTTCAGTCCACTTTTAACGCTGACCGTTTGGGTTGGAACATTTCAAGGAGAGCCCCATGACTGATTACCCGAAACCGCCGTTCAAGCCTCAACAGCAGCCTGTTCCTGGCGATCAGAGCCGAATGGACCCCTACCCGGACTGCGGCGAGACCCGCTACAAGGGCTCGGGCCGCATGAGCAACAAGATTGCGCTGATCACCGGCGGCGACAGCGGCATTGGCCGTGCAGTCGCTATCGCCTACGCCCGTGAAGGCGCTGACGTGGCGATTTCGTACCTCGATGAACACGAAGATGCCAAGGAAACCGCACGCTGGGTGGAGGAGGCGGGCCGTCAGTGCCTGCTGCTGCCGGGCGATCTGGCCGAGAAGGCGCAGTGCCTGGCCATCGTCGATGAAACGGTGAGGAAGTTCGGCCGCATCGACGTGCTGGTCAATAACGCCGCGTTCCAGATGTCCCACGCATCTCTTGAGGAAATCTCCGACGAGGAATGGGTGAAAACCTTCGATATCAACGTCACCGCGATGTTTCGCATCTGCAAGGCGGCGGTGCCCCACATGGCTGCGGGCAGTTCGATCATCAACACCAGTTCGGTCAATTCCGATTCGCCTAAGCCAACGCTGCTGCCGTACGCGGCCACCAAGGGCGCCATCGCCAACTTCACCGCTGGCCTGGCGCAGTTGCTCGGTGAGCGCGGCATTCGCGTGAACAGCGTCGCGCCCGGCCCGATCTGGACGCCGCTGATTGTGTCGACCATGACCGACGAAGACGTGAAAAGCTTCGGCGAGGAAACGCCACTTGGCCGTCCGGGTCAGCCGGTGGAGGTCGCACCGATCTACGTACTGCTGGGCTCCGACGAAGGCAGTTACATTTCGGGCACACGTTATGGGGTGACCGGCGGCAAGCCGATCCTGTAACTGATCATGGATGGACTGCTGCGTCGCGCCCAGGACTCGCGCCTGCTCGCCGCGCAGCAAAAGAGGCAGCCCTCACAGCGCTTCAGCCCCTGCGGCGTACCCTGGACGTGGGGGATTTGGCGATGCCTCGTGGCCCGGCGATGCCCCAGATAGCAACGCCGACCACTGGGAAGATGAAGATCAGCACCACCCAGCCAATTTTGGTCCAGGGCGATTCGGGGCCGCGCCAGACACTGGCGATGGCCCACACGTCGATCAGAAGGATGAAGACCACCAGGGCGGCCGAGAACACCGTGTCCATTTCATTGTCCTCGGTCCGCGCGGGATCACATGGCGGGGATGCCGGTAACCGTTGCAGTACCCGTTTCAGTTTCGGTCACGGATGCAGCCAAAGGGATTTCCGGGCTGCCGGGGGTCAGGATGACCTTGCGGCAGTCTTCCTGTTTCTTGTCGAAAATCTTGTAGCCTTCAGCGGCCTGCTCCAGAGACATGCGGTGGCTGATGATCGCTTCGGGCGCGAGACGGCCGGCTTCAATGTGTTCCAGCAATTCCGGCAGGTAGCGCTGCACGTGGGTCTGGCCCATTTTGAAGGTCAGGCCCTTGTCGAACGCATCGCCGAACAGGAAGCCGTGGATGAAACCGGCGTACACACCCGGCACGCTGACCACGCCGCCACGGCGCACGGCAGCAATGCACTGGCGCAGCGCCTTACCGCTGCTGCCTTCGATTTTCAGGTTGGTCAGAATGGTTTCGGTGGTGCTGCCCTTGGCTTCGAAACCCACCGCATCGACCACGCCGTCCACACCGCGCATGCCCTTGGTCTGACGAATGATGGTATCGGCCGGGTCGTCGTCTTCATCGAAGTTGATCGGGATCACGCCGTAGGTGGCCTGGGCGTACGCCAGCCGGTAAGCGTGATGGTCCACCATGAAGATCTGATCGGCGCCGAGCATCCGGGCCACGGCCGCAGCCATCAGCCCCACAGGACCCGCGCCGTAGATGGCGATACTCGAACCCTGACCGATGCCGGTGTTCAGGACCGCCTGGTAACCGGTGGGCAGGATGTCGGAGAGGAACAGCACCTTTTCGTCCGACAGCGTGCCAGGGACCTTGAACGGCCCGGTGTTGGCTTTCGGCACGCGCACGTATTCGGCCTGGCCGCCAGGGATGCCGCCGTACAAGTGGCTGAAGCCGAACAGCGCAGCCCCCGGTGGAATGGCCTTCTTGTTGATGATCGCGCCGCGACCGGTGTTGGTGGTTTCGCAGGCGGCGTACAGGTCCATGTTGCAGAAGAAGCATTCGCCGCAGGCAATGACGAAGGGGATCACCACTCGGTCGCCGCGCTGCACGGCGGTCACGGCTGAACCGGTGTCTTCGACGATGCCCATGAATTCGTGGCCGAAGATATCGCCGTGTTCGACGGTGGGGATTTTGCCGCGGTAGAGGTGCAGGTCGGAGCCGCAGATTGCGGTGGCGGTCACGCGCAGGATGATGTCGTCAGCCTGTTCGATGACCGGATCGGGGACGGTGTCGACTTTCACGTCATGGGCGCCGTGGTAGGTGAGTGCTCTCATTGTGGTTTTTCTCCGCGATTTATTAGGGGCAACTAAGTAGCGGAGCAGACAGCGAGGGGTTTAGTTCAGGACTTTGCAGCGGTGGGGGATTAGCGGTGCGTTTGGTGCCGGTTGGACCGGCTTCAGCCGGGAAGGGGCCTGTGTAGACACCATCATCTTTGCAGTGTGGCTGCCGACCCTTTCCCGGCTGAAGCCGGTCCTACTACGTCATCGCGGTCCTACAGGAAGCCCGCGTCGCAGATGGGTTATTTAAGCCCGACCCGCTTGCGCATGTCGGGGGTGATGGTCTGGCGTGTTTTGCCCAGGTCCGCCCACGGGTCGCTGTCCAGTTCGGCGAGACGTTCGTGGACGGTGTTAATGTCCCAGGCGTTGGCGCCTTTGATCTCCAGCAGTTCTTCGCGATAGATCGGCACCGACACCGGCAGGCCCTCCCGGGTGCGCACCGAGTACGCGCAAATCGTGGTGGCGCCGAGCCCGTTGCGCAGGTAGTCGATGAAGATCTTGCCAATGCGGTTCTTCGGCCCGGCCACCGCCGAAAACCGCTCCGGCAGCAGCCTGGCGATGTGCTTGACGATGGCATGACTGAAATCCTTCACGGCGTCCCAGTCCGCTTTCGGTGTCAACGGCACGACCACATGAATCCCCTTGCCGCCGCTGGTTTTCAGGAACGATTTGAGCCCCAGTTCATCCAGCACAGCGAGGGTCAGTTGCGTGGCTTCCACCATGGTTTTCCAGGGCAGCGCCGGATCGGGGTCGAGGTCAAGTATGAAGCGGTCCGGCCGCTCAAGGTTCTTGGCGACGGCGTTCCACGTGTGCAGCTCCATGGCACTCATCTGCACCGCACCGATCAGTGCTTCGATGTTGTTGATCAGCATCACCGGATGGCCGGTGTATTCCTTGCCCATGGTCTCGATGCCGGGGATGGCGAGGCGGTCGGCGTTTTTCTGAAAGAACAGCTCGCCGCCGATGCCCTCCGGTGCCCGCACCAGCGCCACCGGGCGTTGGGACAGTTGCGGCAGCAGCCATTCGGAAATGCGGATGTAGTAATCGGCGAGGTCGCGCTTGGTCGCGCCGCTGGTGGGATCGATCACCCGCTCGGGGTGGGTCAGGCGAATCTTGCCTGTTCGGGTGTCGGCGGCGTCGGACTCACGCGGACCTTCTTCGGCGTTGACAGGTTTGGATGCCTTCGCACGCTTACGCGGGGTCGCAGGTTTTGGCGTGTCTTCTGATCGCGCTTCTGGCACGTCTGACGCCTGCCCGGGCTTCGACGTTTGATCGGTTGATGGCGCCGGCGCCGGTAGCTCCTCGGTGATCGACTCCGCAGGCTTGTCGGTGCGCAGGCCATGGAAAACAGCGTGCCGGACCGATCCGTCTTTGGTGATCTCGGCAAACGCCACTTCGGCCAGCAGCACTGGTTTGAGCCAGTGCACGCCCTTGGCTTCAAAGCCGGTGGGCGGATTGACCACCGCAGCCTTCTTGCCGTGGAGCGGCGTGAGTTGGTCGTAGATCGTGCCCAATGTCGCTTCATTGAAACCGGTCCCGACCTTGCCTGCGTACCTCAACTCGCCACTGTCGGCATCGTGCAAACCCAAGAGCAATGCGCCGAATTTGCTGCGCGCGCCCTTGGGATCGGTGTAGCCCACGACGACGAATTCCTGGCGACGCTTGCACTTGAGCTTGATCCAATCACCGCTGCGGCGTGACAGGTAAGGGCTGCCGGCGCGCTTGCCGATCAGGCCTTCCATTTTCATCTGGCAGGCGCTGTTGAGCAGGACTTCCGGCACTTCGGCGAAGTCTTCGGAGTACCTGAGCACCTCGTCGTCGGTCCGTTCGAGCACCTTGGACAGCGCGGCGCGACGCTGTTCCAGCGGCACTTCGCGCAGGTCCATGCCGTTGAGAAAGGGCATGTCGAACAGGTAATAAATAATCTTGCCGCTGCGACCGGCCTCGAAGGCGTTCTGCAAGGCCTGGAAGTCGGGCACGCCTTCGTCGTTGGCGACGACCATCTCGCCGTCGAGCCAGGCCGATTCAAGGCCCAGTCCGGCGATGGCGTCGGCCTGGTGCGGCAGTTTGTGCGTCCAGTCATGGCCATTGCGGGTGAACAGCTGCACGTTGCCCTCGGCGACTCGCGCCATGACCCGGTAGCCATCGAACTTGATCTCGTAGCGCCAGTCGCCCTCAGGCGCGGACTCCACCAGCGTGGCCAGTTCGGGCTTGATGAGATCCGGGATATCACCAGGTTCGGCGCCGACCAGTTGCGCCTTGGCGGATTTCTTCCGGGGGGCGGGGACTTTCTCTACCGCTTTGGGCTTGTCAGGCTTTGACGTTGCCGCCGTTTTGCTCCCGCGTTTTTTAGGGATCAGGGTGCGCTCGCTGAGCACGCTGTCGGGCAGTTCCCTGACGACGTCGTAATCGCTTTCCGGGCGGGCAAATTCGTCCTGATGCTTGATCAGGAACCACTGCTCCTGCTTGCCGGGAATGTGCGTCTTGACCAGGTTCCACACGCCGCCGAGCTTCTCGCCCTGCAGTTCAAATTTGAGTTTGCCCTTGGCGTAGGCCTCGGCAGGGTCGGTGAGGGGTGTCCACACGCCGCGGTCCCAGACGATGACGTCGCCGGCACCGTAATGCCCTTCGGGGATGCTGCCCTCGAAGGTGGCGTATTCGACCGGGTGATCTTCAACGTGCACGGCCAGGCGCTTGGCTGCCGGGTCCAGCGAGGGGCCCTTGGGCACGGCCCAGCTTTTCAGCGTGCCATCGATTTCGAGGCGGAAGTCGTAATGCAGGCGGGAGGCGTCATGCTTCTGGATGCAGAACTGCAGGGCATGGGCTGCTTTTTTGCTCGAAGCGCGTTTTTTCTTCGCGCTGCCTGACGGCTCGGGCGTCGCGTCGAAATCGCGCTTGCGGTTGTATTCGTCCAGTCCGGCACTCATGGAAATCCCTCAGCCTGCAGCCTGTGTCTGTTAAACGCAGAGTTCGCGGCGGGGACGGAGTTCCGGTATCGGGGTCGATCCTCTCCTGACACCCGCAACAATGGGGGGGCCTGAACGGGCCAATTCCCGGCTGAAGCCAGTCCTACGTGTGCAGCGCGGCCCGATAGTGGGACTGGCTTTAGCCGGGAAGGCGTCAAGTGGCACCGCAAAATATCGGCGCCTGAACGGGCCAATTCCCGGCTGAAGCCGTTCCTACGCGTGCAGCGCGGTCTGATAGTAGGACCGGCTTTAGCCGGGAAGGCGTCAAGTGGCACACCGTACAATATCGGCGCCTGAACGGGCCAATTCCCGGCTGAAGCCGGTCCTACGGGTGCAGCGCGGTCTGATAGTAGGACCGGCTTTAGCCGGGAAGGCGTCGGCCAAGACACCGCAAAATCGACGGCCTGGCATAGAGCGTAGACGCGCTATACAGCCCCACGCTGCTCCGTTGCTTCCGCCAGCATCGCCAGGGTCTGTTCCATGTCCACGATAGACGCTTCCAGCGTAGCAAAGCATTGGGCGATGCTCTGTTTATCGTCCACCGTCTGGTGGCCGGTCAGCTCGGTGACTTCGGCCAGTTCAAGCCGGAACAGTTCGTTAACGCTGCCGCGTAGTTCGTCCAGTTGATTGAGGACAACAGCCATTTGATTGCGGGTCGCATTGCTCATGTCGGGCCTCACGTTATAGGGGGGCAGGCGCGGATTGCTTGATCACACACTGACAGACATGAAAAAGGCAGGGTGTCTGAACCCTGCCTCCTTCAACTAAAGATCCGAATCAGCCCGTAACAGGCGTCCTCTGAATTATTTAGCAGCGTCACCGCCGTGTGCTTTGGCCAAGGCCTTGGCGTGGGTCAGGTGATCTTCCAGCTTCGGCAACGTAGCGGTCGCGAACGCTTTCAGATCAGCGTCTTTGCCTTCAGCGGCTTCTTTCTTGAACAGCTCGATGGTTTGTTCATGGGCGACAACCTGGTTGTTCGCATACGCCTGATCAAACGACTTCGAACTGCGCAGCTCAAGAATCATCGCTTTGGCTTTGTCCATGAGCATGGCGTTATCAGACACTTCCAGCTTCTTGGTGTCAGCAATGCCTTTCAATCTGGTATTGGCGGCCGTGTGATCTTTGACCATCATTTCCGCGAAGGCTTTCACATCAGCGGAAGTGCCTTTCTCCAGCGCGAGTTTACCGGCTTCAACTTCTGCCACACCTTTGGCGGATGCATCTTCCACGAAGTCGTCGTTGTCTTGGGCTGCAAAAGCGCCTTGGCTACCGATAGCCATCAACAATGCGAGTGCGGAAGTCTGAATAAGATTTGCCATAGTGAAGTTCCTCTTCTGTCCTTGACGTGGCTTGAGTGCCAGCAACTAATCCGACGCACTGATCACATTAATCGTTCAGAGAATTTCATAACCAGCTGCTGTCAGGTCGCCTGTGGAACGCCTTAAACCGTCCGCAACTCTGTGTCAGAGCGATTCAAACCAGTCCCGATAAGGCGTATTCACAGCCTTGAAGCGATTGAAGTCCGCCGCACCGTCCGACCACCAGACCGCACCGCGCTCGCCCAGTGCAATCTTCGCCGCATTGACCAAGGCGCGAGCCGCCTGGAGCGCGGCAGCGTCATCGGCGCGTTTGGCGGCTTTGACGGCCTGCCGCGCCTTCATCAGCGCATTGACCCACTGCTGGCGCTCTTCTTCGCCGAGGGCCGGGTTGCTGCAGCGCCACAGTTGGCCCTTGACGACGAAATAGCGACCGTCCGGCGTCGTTGGGTATTTCACTGAATCCGCGTGACCGTCAGCACCACGGCAGCGATGCGGTCAGCGTCCTGGTACGTGTCGGTTTCCAGCTCTTCACCGAACACGTCAGGGTCCATCTCGCGATAGGACCAGGCGAGATCAGGACGATCAACGAGTGCGCGCGCCTGCTCGAGGAACAGATCAACGCCGTCGACCGAAGGCGCGCCGGTGTACAGCAATACGCTGCCGCCCGGCGCCAGTCGCTCAATGGCTTGCGCCAGGATGCGCACGGACAGCTCGGAGCCCAGTTGTTCGCCACCGTGGCGGTAAGCGCGTTCCTGGGTGTCCTTCATGTACGGCGGGTTGGCGACGATCAAGTCGAACTCCCCGGTGGTGCCCGCCAGGATGTCGCTGTGGTAGGCGACCACGTTGTCGGCCTGGGCCAGCGACGCGTTCACGGCAGTGAACCGCAGGGCAGTGGGGTTAATGTCAACCGCCAGCACACTCGCATCCCGTCGGGCACGGCCGATGAGGATCGCGCCGACGCCACTGCCACAGCCGATGTCGACGGCGGTACGAATCGGATGGGTCGAGGTGCGCAGGTGTTCTTCAATGGCCTGGGCAAAGCGATAGGTGTCGGGGCCGAAGAACACCGAATCGTGAGCCACGGTGGGGAAGGCGGAGTGGACGAACAGCAAGTCATCAAGGCTCGACCAACGCACTTCACTGACCCACATGCCGGCATGGGCCCGCAGCACACCCGCGGCAAGCAGCGCTTCGAGTTCGGCTTCGTCCAGCAACCCGCTTTCGAACGGGCGGCTCCAGCCGAAGACGTCGCGCAGGCTGCGGGCCTCGCGGTTCTGTTCACGGGCGTTGACCCGTTGATGGGTCAGCGGCGTGACCGTGGTGAAACGATAGCCGCCGTCCTGCAGACGCTGTCCCAGTTGGAGCAGCGCGAGGTCGTGGCTTGCGTCGGTCATTTCCAGCATGTCCGGCGCGGGCTGATCAAGGTTCGGTTCAAGCAGTGTCTGCTGGTTCATTGCGTCAGGCTTCCTTGCGCCAACTGGCGAGCATAGATTCGAGTGGCCGCCAGACCTTCAGGCGTTGAATGGGAATCGGGGGCGATCAGCTGGACCAGTCGCTCTAGCGGCAGAGACGGGGTATTGCGCGGCTGGCTGATGTCGGCCGCGGCCACCGGGCGACGGCGAAAGCGCGCGCGAAACGGATTGCTCCGCTCGGAGGCCTGCCAGTCACCGGCGATCCAGTCTTTGAGCAGCTGCATCTCATAGCCGCTGAACACACCGAACATCACGGCGCCGGGACCGTCGATCAGTTGCCAGAAGCGGCTGTCCTGCGGGTCTTGATTGCGCTTGATCCAGCCACGGTCCTCCAGCGCGCTCAACAGCTGGCGACTCTGGCCAGGGGTGGCGAGCCAGTCGTTGATGGTCCGGCCTTCAAGGCGGCAGTAATCGGAATGCATGTGCTGGCCGAAGGTGCTTTTGGTCTCCAGCATCGAGACCACTTCTTCTTCCAGATCGAAGGCGCGGACGATGTCGGTCGAACCAATGCCCAGATCATTGAGCAGGTAGCCTGCGCGCAGACGCTGGAGGAACTCGTCCTTGCTGTCGTCGTTCGGCAACAGATCCAGCACGGCCTGCACCGCCTTATGGGCGTGGCCGGAGCTGGCGTTGTCGATGGTCACGTGCAAGGTGAAATAATACGGGTCGATACCCAGTTCACTCAGCTCGAAGGCAGTAATCAGCAGGTGCAGCGGCAGTTGTTCGTAGCCCAGGTTATAGCCCAACACTTCCGGCAGGAATTCGTCGCTCAAATGGCCGAGCCCAAGTTGAATGGCGCCTTGCAGATAGAGCGCATCGTCCAGTGGCGCGATGGGCGCGCAATCGTGTTCGGTGAGCAAATTGCGGTACAGCACGACGTGATTCAGCGCAGGCTCGCCGTCGCCCAGCTCTTCAAGGTAGGTGCGGATAAGGCCGTGATAGCGCCAGTCGTTGGCGTGCTTCACCGTGCCGTACAGCCAGGCGCCATCTACCAGCTTGCTCGGCGCAACACTTTGCAGAAAGAACAGCGCGTGAGCTTTGCTGGTGAAGAACTTCCTGGGCCCGCCGGCGCGGCGTTCCTCGAGATAGACGCCATACTGCTCGGCCACGGAATGGCTGTTACTGGCCACCCATGCCGACAGATCGTTGAGGTCAGCAGGCAAGTTTGACGGCAGCGTATTCGCTTTCTCCAGGTGCTCCTGGAGGAAGTCGCGAACGTTGTCCCACTCGCTGTCCACCTGTCCGCGCAGCAGGCGGGCGTACAGCGAATGGTGGGCGCCGTTGGATAGGTGCGCCGTGGCAGAACGCTCGGACAGTAGCTGTAAAGAGGTCATGGGTAGCCTGCTGACTTTTCTTGATATGTAGGTCAGAGGGAGGCAGTTCGCGAAAATTCCATCGAGTTGCAGGGCAGTCGATGATCGACAGCTGTCGGGGATGAACGGCGCGTAGTTCGATTCAATCGACGCCGCGTGGCCTGAAAATCGTACAGCTTGACCGGACCGCCGGGAGGGTAGCGGCCACAACAAGCCGGCTCCTCCGGGGTTTGCGTCTGCCGCTGATGCCTAAAATGGATCGTTGTAACCGTCTGCTTTTAGTGGGAGCGGCTTCAGCCGGGAACAGGCCATTGAGTACGCAACGGATTTTGCGGTGAGGCATCTGACGTCTTCCCGGCTAAAGCCGGTCCTAAGAGGGATATGCGGTCGCGCCGTCCGGATTTCAGTCAGTCACATCGCATGCACGCGATGCTTTTAGTGGGACGGGCTTCAGCCGGGAACAGGCCATTGAGTACGCAGCGGATCTTGCGGTGAGGCATCTGACGTCTTCCCGGCTAAAGCCGGTCCTACGAGGGATATGCGGTCGCGCTGTCCGGGGCTCAGTCAGTCACATCGCATGCACGCGATGCTTTTAGTGGGACCGGCTTCAGCCGGGAAGGAGCCGGTAGGTGAGCGATCCATAAAAAAACGGCCTCCATTGCGGAGGCCGTTTTTGTGTTACGCGATCAATCAGGCAACGAGGTCAGTGACGTGCAGCTCCTTGACGCCGACCAACTGGATTTCGAAATCCGGGGTCGCGTCGGCGTTGATGCTGCCGTACAGAATACCGTCAGCGAAGCGGATTTGCCCGGTCGCGTCGTTGCTGTCAAAAGCATTGCTGCCGATGAAAGTAAACGCGTCGATCCCCGGGGTCTGCGGGTTGGCGTCCAGGGCGCTGAAATCGAGCAGGTCGCCTTCGGCGCTCTTGAAGCCGTTGATCACGTCGCGCAACGCCCCGACGCCCATGTCGGCGATGGAGTCGAACACGTAGGTGTCCGACCCGGTGCCGCCGGTGAGCGTGTCAGTGCCAGCGCCGCCGATCAAACGGTCATTGCCCGAGCCGCCGATCAGCGTGTCATTGCCGGCACCGCCGTTGAGCACGTTGGCGCCGCTGTTGCCGGTCAGGCTGTCGTCGAAGGCGCTGCCGATCAGGTTCTCGATGCTCTTCAGCGTGTCCAGGCCTGAGCCCCCGGTGTTCTGCTGGGCCGAGGTCGACAGGGTGGCGGTGATGCCGGCCTGCGCGCCGTAGTAGGACACCGTGTCGTTGCCGCCGCGCCCGTCGAGCACGTTATCGCCGCTGCCGGCGAACAGCACGTTGTCCAGGGCGTTACCGATGCCGTTCGCCGCGTCAATGCTGTCGATGTACAGGTTTTCGACGTTATTGCCCAAGGTGAACGTCGCCAGGGTGCTGTGCACACTGTCGACGCCGCCGGAGACGCGATCGGCGTTGCTTTCGATCACGCTGTCGCCGCTGTCGTCGACGTAGTACGTGTCGTTGCCGTTGCCGCCGCTCATGCTGTCGGCACCGCCTGCGCCGTCGATCACGTTGGCTGCCGCGTTGCCGGTGATGAAGTTGCGCAGCTCGTTGCCGTTGCCGTCGATGGCCGAAACGCCGGTGAGCACCAGGTTTTCCAGATTCGCGCCGAGGGTCCAGCTGACCGACGCCTGCACGGTGTCGATCTGCGACGGCGAGTCGCTGCTTTCGGTGATGCTGTCGAAGGCGTTGTCGACGATGTAAATGTCATTGCCGTCGCCGCCCGTCATGCTGTCGGCGCCAAGGTCGCCGTCCAGCGTGTCATTGCCGGCCGAGCCCACCAGGGTGTCGTCCTGGTCGGTGCCGAAGATCAGGCCGCCTTCGTTCTGCGCGCCGTCGAAGATGGCCTGCACGCTGTTGTTGTCGCTCGGGTCGCCTTTGAAGCCCAGGTCGTCGGCGATGTAGTCGGCCAGACGCTGACCGACGATCTCGGCAGACTCTTCGTGCAAGTGCCAGACGTCATCGGGATAGACCAGCGGGTCGACCTCGTGGCGCAGGGGCAGGTCGGTGTAGTCCACCGCAATCTTCACGTCGTCACGCTGGGCGGCAATCGCTTCCTGGGTGGCACGGACATAGCCGACGCCCTCGACGATGCCGGCGATCTTCTCTTCCGAGAAACCGCGGGCGCGTGCTGCGTCCTGGTCGTAGTGGCCGGTTTCCATCATGTAGACGTTGAAGTTGCCGAACTGCGCGTGCAGGTAATCGAACACCGACAAAGTCGCGGCCTTGTACGCCGCCGCGGCGGCCTCTTTGTCCGAGGCGCGAGCGATTTCCTGCGCTGCTTCTTCGCCCTGGCCCCAGATGATGCCCATGGTCACGTTGTCGACCGCTTTCAGCTCGGTGAGCTGGTCGTTCAACAGGGCCACGGCGCGCAACAAGGCAGGGCCCGGCTGGTCGGTGTCGGTCAGCCACCAGCACAGTTTCAGTTCGTCGGCGCTGAGGGTCGACATGCCGTTGACGGTGCTGCCGCCCACCGCGATATCGATGCCATTGCCGTCGGCGTCGTTGAACTGGCTGCGCACGTCGTAGGTGGTGTACTTGCTCAGGCCGTCGACCAGCATGGTGGTGCCGGACTGGCTGTCGTCTTCGGTCATGCGCAGCAGACGTGCGTTGGACTGGCCCAGGGTCGGCAGGAACAGGATGTCCTGGTCGGCCCGGGAGCCGAACACGAAATCGTCCGCCGTGAGGGTGTTCACGTAGTTGCCGCTCAAGGCGATCTCGAAGCGGTGACCGTCGGCGTCAGGGACGCTGGATTTGATGTAGGTCTTGTCGCCGGCTGCGTTCAGGCTCAGGTACAGCGTGCCGTTGCTGCCGTCGCCCAGGCCGAGGAAGCCCAGGGCGGAGACGTCGATCTTGTCCACGCCGTGGGTGAAATCGTAAACCGTGTCGGTGGCGGTGACGCCGCCGGTATTGTAGTCGCGGTAGCTGTCCTGGACGCTGGTGTAGCGGAAGGTGTCGGCACCGTCGCCGCCGTACAGCGAGTCGCGACCTGCACCGCCGTCGATGATGTCCGGCCCTGCGCCGGCGCGAATGGTGTCGTTGCCGCCCAGCCCGAGGATCAGGTCGGCGCCTGCGGTGCCGGCGATCGCTTCGCCATTGTCGGTGCCGGTGATGGTGCTGGCCGGCGCATCGGCCACGGCGAGGGCAAAGCTGTCACTGACGGACGCGCCCGACGGATCAGTCGCCTTGATCAGCAGGGTGTAGTTGCCTGAGGCAGTGCTGGTGGGCGTGCCGCTGAAGGTCAGGCGGGTGCTGTCGAAGCTGAGCCAGTCCGGGAGGGCGCTGCCATCGGCCAGGGTCGCGGTGTAGGTCAGCGTGTCGTTGTTGCCGTCGGAGAAGCTGTTGCTGGTGACCGCGTAGGTGAACGGCGAGTTCTCCGTCGCATTCTGGTCCAGCAGCGGAATCACCACCACCGGCGCCACGTTGACGGGCACGTTCTGGCTGGCGAAGACAAAGTGACTGGCGTTAAGGCTGCCGGCCAGATTACCCGCCAGGGACAGTTCGAAACGGTTGCCGCTGGCGTCCGCGACGTTGTCTTTCACGTAGGTGCGGTTGGTGCTGGCGTTGTAGGACACCTGCAGCGTGCCGTTGAGGCCGTTGCCCAGGCCGCTGTAGCCGAGGGCCGAGACGTCGATCTTATCGGCGGCGGCATCGAAATCGAGGATCTGGTCACTGGCGCTGGTGGTCGCCGTGCGGTAGCTGTCCTGGGTCGACGTGAAGCGGAACACGTCCGCGCCCGCGCCGCCGGTGAGTTTGTCGGCACCGGCGCCACCGATGAGCACGTCGTTGCCGTCGCCACCATTCAGGGTGTCGTTGCCCGCGCCGCCGAAGAGCTGATCGTTGCCGGTGGTGCCGGTCAGCGTGTCGTTGCCCGGCGTGCCGTTAACCTCGCCCGGCGTGACTGGCACGTCCTGCACGGCGAGGGTGAAGCTGTCGCTGACCGTGGCGTTGCTGGCGTCGCTCGCGGTGATCTTGATCGCGTAGGTGCCCGACGCGGTGTTGCCCGGCGTGCCGCTGAAGGTGCGGGTCACGGCGTCGAAGGTCAGCCAGGCGGGCAGGGCGGTGCCGTCGGCCAGGGTGGCGGTGTAGCTGAGGTTGTCGTTGTCCGGATCGGTGAAGCTGGTGCCCGGCACGACGTAACTGAACGGCGTGTTCTCGGTGGCGTTCTGATCCAGCAGCGGGTTGGCCACCACGGGGGCCTGATTCACGGTAGGTGCGGTGGCGAACACGAAGTTGGCGCTGGTCAGTTTGTCGAGGTAGTTGCCCACGAGCGCGACTTCGAAGCGGTTGCCTTCGGCGTCGGCGTTCAGCGATTTGATGTAGGTCTTGTCGCCGGCGTCGTTGAGCACCGCGTAGACGGTGTTGTTCATGCCGTCGGCAAGGCCCGTAAAGCCCAGCTTGGAGAGGTCGATCTTGTCGGCGGTGACGTCGAAATCAGTGATTACGTCGCCCAGATTCGCGCCGCCGGCGTTGTAGTTGCGGTAGCTGTCGGTGCGGCTGGAGAACACAAAGGTGTCAGCGCCGGCGCCACCACTGAGGGTGTCTTGCCCGGCGCCGCCGTCGAGACGATCGTCACCGCCGCCGCCCGCCAGGCTGTCATTGCCGGCGAGGCCCAACAGGGTGTCGGCCCCGTCAGTGCCCTGCAGCGAATCGTTGGCCTCGGTGCCGGTGAGGGTGCGATTGAAGATGAAGTTGTCGGCGGTCAGCGCGCTGACCAGGTTGCCGGCCAGGATCAGTTCGAAGCGATTGCCACTGGCGTCGGCGTCGTAGTCCTTGATGTAGGTGCGGTCGTTGCTGGCGCTGTAACTCACCTGCAGGGTGCCGCCACGGCCATTGCCCAGCCCGGTGAAGCCAAGGCCCGCGAGGTCGATCTTGTCCTGGGTCGGATCGAAGTCGGTGATGGTGTCGTCGAAGCTGGTGGTCGCGGTGCGGTAGCTGTCGGATTCGCTGGTGAAGCGGAAGATGTCCGCGCCTGCGCCCCCGGTGAGCTTGTCGACCCCGGCACCGCCGATGAGGATGTCGCTGCCGGCACCGCCGTTGACGGTGTCATTGCCTGCGCCGGCGTAGAAGATCTCGTTGGCGTCGCTGCCCAGCAGGGTGTCGTTGCCGTCGGTGCCTTGCACGGCCACAACGGGCACGGTCGCGCTGACGTAGCTGCCATCGCCGTACAGCAGGGTGTCGCCCTTGGTGGTGTGGCTGATGGTGTTGCCGATGATAGCGTTGCGGTCGGTGCCGTCTTCGTTGCGCTCGGCCACGCCATAGGTGGACAGCGTGCTGCCGGTGATGGTGTTGCCCTGAACGGTGTTGTCGCTGCCGTTGAAATACTTGCCGGAAACGCCGTTGCTGTCGTCGTAGGACTGAATGATGATTTCCGGTACGCCGCCGCCCAGCGAGTTGTTGCTCAAGGTGTTGTTGATCACGTCGACGTTGCTGCTGCCGTAGATGCGCACGCCGGCGCTGGCGTTGTCGTGGATGTCGACGCCGGTCATGGTGACTTCGCTGGAGAGCTTGATCAGCACGCCTTCGGCACCGTTGTTGTAGACCTCACCGCCGGTGATGGTGATGTTGTTCGGCGAAGGGATGTTCTCGCTGCCGCGCTGCACGACGATGCCGCCACCACCGTTGCCATAGGCGACGTTGTTGCTGAGGGTGAAGTCGTGGCTGCTGGTGACCACGTTGAAGCCGTGACGATCGTTGTCGTAGGCGATGTTGTTTTCGAAGGTGCTGTCGCTCAGGAAGTCAGCGACGAAGCCGTCCAGACCGTTGCCATGGGACACGCTGTTCTTGATGACCATGTTCACGGTCTGTTCGTGGGGGTCGAAGCCGTAACCGGAACAGTCCTTGATCTCCACGCCGTCGAGGGTGACGTTGGAGTCGTAGCCTTCCTTGCCGGGAATGAAACCGTTGAACCAGCCATCGATCTTGCCGGTGGTGTTGTCGCGGTTGCCGTCGATGGTGAGGTTGCTCAGCCCGAAGTCGTGGGTTTCTTCGCCGTAGGCGGAGCGGATAACGCCGGTGATTTTCGTGTCGGAGCCATCCGCGACCTTGATGTTCGAGACGCCCATGCCGTCGCCATACATGTAGACGTTGCTCTTGAGCATGAGGCAGCCGTCAGACGGTTCCTCACCGCCCGACACGATGTAGGTCCCGGGGGGTACATAGACTTGTCCTCCGCCAGCCGCCGCAGCTGCATCAATCGCTTGTTGGATGGCCGCGGTGTCGTCAGAGACGCCATCTCCTTTGGCGCCAAAATTTTGGACGTTATAAATCATGTACTTATCTCCGGTCACAGGCTGAGGTCACGCTGCGTGCCAATTTCCAATCGGCACTGCAGCAGGTATGACCTAACTGAACGGAAAAGTTGTCGCCGTATGTCGGGAAACCGTCGTTTTGTGACGGCCGGCACATTTGGGTGGTTTTATGCGTCACCTAATTGACGTTTTGGGGGCTGTGCTTTTTTGGCACTTGAGGGGCGGGGGGTTGCTGCGAACGATGGGTATCGTTGGGTAGGAATGCAGGTCAATTGGTAGGACCGGCTTTAGCCGGGAAGAGGCCTGCGTGTACACCATCAATTTTGCGGTGTGGCATCTGACGCTTTCCCGGCTAAAGCCGGTCCTACAGGGGGCTCGCGGTCATTCAGGGGGAACGCGGTCGATTGGTAGAGCTCGTTAGGCCACTTCCGCCGGGGCGCAACGCAGGCAGTCGCGGCCTTCACCCTTGGCGACATAGAGGGCCTTGTCGGCCATGGCGATGAGCACTTCGGCGCTGGTCTGCGGTGCGCTGGCGATGGCGACGCCGAGGCTGATGGTGACTCTGGCGCCATCGCCCAGCACCGGGTGTGGCACGTTCAGCGCGGCGACCGCCGAGCGCAGGTTTTCCGCCAGCGCCCTGGCCTGGGCCGGGTGGGCGTGGGTCATGAGCACCAGGATTTCCTCGCCGCCGAAGCGGAAGGTCAGGGCGTTGGCTTTCTGCGCAGTGCGCTGAATCACGCCACTGAGCAGCCGCAGGCAGGTGTCGCCCTGCATATGCCCATAATTATCGTTGTAGGATTTGAAGTGATCGATGTCCAGCAGGATCACCGCGACGTTCATGGGCGTCTGCGCCGCACGGCTCCACAACGAGGCCAGCACCTCGCCCTGAAAGCGCCGGTTGAACAATTGCGTCAGTGAATCGATGCGCGCCAGTTCCACCAGCTGCGCTCGCAGCAACTGCCCGCGCAACGCAAACAGATAACTCAACCGGCTGCCGTGTTCCAGAAACCACGACGCCATCATCAGCAACGCCGCGGTGGAGAAGAACAACAGCGCATTGGCCTGCCAGATCTGGAAGTCAGCGAAGTCAGCCAGGTAGGTTGTCACCAGCTGGATGACCAGCATGCACGCCATGGCCACCGCTGCGCAGCGCACCGGCACCTGCTGGATCACCGTGCAATACACCATGATCAGCAGCATCCCCAGTTGATAGTGCAGGCGGAACGGACTTTCGCTGTAGATCATCGCAATCAGGGGCATCACCGAACACGTCACGGTGCCGATGGCTGCCGTCGCTTCCACGATGCGCCGGGTGCTGGCACGCCGCGCGATGACCAGCAGAATCATAAAGATCGGTGTCATCAGGCAGACACGGCCCAGCGCCACGTAGGTAAACATATCGTTCAGGCTCAGCCAGTCGCTGACCATGAACAGGTTGTAGATGAGGATGCCGCCAATGCCCACGGCGGACAGAAACTGGCGGCGTTGCTCAAGCGTTTCGGCCTCGTAACGACGCTCCAGCTCGGTGCTGAAACGCAGGCTGCGAAAGCGCGACGCGATGGTGCGATCGACCTCGGCAAGAAGTTGCGCGTCATGGGGGCCAGGTCGATCGAGGACAAAGGAAAGCATGTTGCACCAAAGGGCTGGGTTACCGGACTAAGACAACATGAGTGATGTCTTAGTGCCATCATTTCGTCGGAGCGCTGATTTCGCAAGGGCTGACCGATCAAGCGTCAGGTTTGCGACGAACAGTGCTCCGCTTTGCCTCAGATACGGAAACTGCCCACCAGCTGCGTCAAGCGCGCCGACTGACGTTCCAGGTCAGAACAGGCGCGCAGCGTGGCTTGCAGGTTTTCCACGCCTTCCTGGTTCAGCGTGTTGATCTCGGTGATGTCGACGTTGATCGCTTCGACCACCGAGGTCTGTTCCTCGGTGGCGGTGGCGACCGACTGGTTCATCGCGTCGATCTCGCCGATCCGCACCGTCACGCTTTCCAGGCTGGTGCCGGCCTGGTTGGCGATGCTCACGCTTTCGTGGCTCTCGCGCTGGCTGTCATTCATGATTGCCACCGCTTCACGGGCGCCGTGTTGCAGCTCCTCGATCATTTTCTGCACCTGACTGGCCGACTCCTGGGTGCGATGCGCCAGGCTGCGGACCTCGTCAGCCACCACGGCAAACCCGCGCCCGGCTTCCCCGGCGCGCGCGGCTTCGATGGCAGCGTTGAGCGCCAGCAGGTTGGTTTGCTGGGAGATGCCGGTGATGACTTCGAGGATCTGCCCGATGTTGGCGGTCTTGGTGTTGAGCTGTTCGATCTGCTCGCTGGCGCCGCTGATGCGCGTCGACAACCGGTTCATCGCCTCAATGTTCTGACCGACCACGGCCTGCCCGTTGGACGCCATGTTGCGGGCGTCGCTGGAATGGCCCGAGGCCATGGCGGCGTTCTGCGCGATTTCCTGCGCGGCAGCGCCCAGTTCGTTGATGGCCGCCGCGACACTGCTGGTGCGGTTGGCCTGCTGGTCGGAGTTGAGCATCGAGGAGTTCGAGGCGCTCACCACCCGCAACGCGACTTCGTTGAGCTGCACGGTGGAGGAGGCCACTTCGCGCATCGAGTCATGGATCCGCTCCACGAACAGGTTGAAGCCGTTGCCCAGGTAGCCGAATTCATCCTGGCTGAGGACCTCCAGACGTTTGGTCAGATCGCCTTCGCCCGCCGCGATGTCGTGCATGGCGCGGCCCATGGTGTTCAATGGACGCATCAGCACGCTGAGCAGCACGCCCAGCAGTAGAATGATCAGCACCACGGCGATGATCGTGGCGATGATCGCAGAGTTACGGAAATCGCCCAGTGCGGCGTAGGCCTGAGCCTTGTCCACCGAGATGCCGACGTACCAGTTGACCGACGGCAGACCATTGACGTGGACGAAGGTGAGGATTTCCGTCTTGCCGTCGTGCTCACTTTCGCTGATGTCCTGGGACAGGCGCGGTGTGCCGTTCGGGTACACCTCGGCCAGGGTCTTCATGACCAGCGAGGTGTCCGGATGCACGAGGATGCGGCCGTTGGCGTCGACCAGAAAGGCATGGCCGTCGTTCTGCAGGCGCAGCGCGCTGATCATCTTCACCAGCACTTCCAGGCTCAGGTCGCCGCCCGCGACGCCGGCCACGCCGGAGGGGCCTTTGACCGGCGTGGCGATCGTCACGATCAGGCCTTTGGTGACCGCGTCCAGGTACGGCTCGGTCAGGGTGGTCTTGCCGGCCTTCAGCGCGTCGGTGTACCAGGGGCGGGTGCGCGGATCGTAATCGCCGGGCATGTCGTCGGGCGGTTGCGTCACGAACGAGCCATCGGCCTTGCCCAGATAGATGCTCATGAACGTCGAGATCAGCGTCGGCTGGCCCAGCAGACGATTGAACACGTCGGGCGACGGCGACACCGCGGCGCCCTCGGCAACGTTTTCCACCAGCAGGATGCGTCCCGACATCCAGTTCTGGATGTTACCGGCCGTACTCTCGCCCGTCTGATTCAGACTTTCCCTTAACTGATCCCGAATGGCCGTCCGTTGCAGATAATCGTTGTAGAGGGTGAACAAGGTAAATGCGGCGATCACCACCAGCGAGGCCGCCAGTAGAATCTTGTGACTGAATTTCAGGGATTTTGTCATGCCGTAGAGCCTTCAAGCGATTGCAGGGAAAGGATTGCAGTCTGTCTGCCGGTCTATCGGCGAGCGGCGCCATAGATGAATGGCTTGCGGGTTAAAACAGGCCTCTGCCTCGCTGGAATCTGACAATCGGTCGTGTGATACCGATGGTGTGTCATGAAAGGGTGGTAGGCGAAAGGTATGTAAAGCGAGGAGGTAGGCAAGGGGAGCTGGATAGATACCCAAAATAGAGGGCTGCAAAAGCAGCCCTCTGGCGTCCGCCCGGCGTTGGCTCAAGGGTCAGGCACGCCCCTTGCCGCTTGCCGCTGGAACCTCAGCCCCATGGAGCTTCAGCCCTCAAAGCGCCTGACTGTAAACCAGCGCGTAGGACTCGATCCCGTCATTGGGCTCTTTGATCCCCGCGTTCGAATAGTGCGTCACGCGTACACCCACGCGCTGGGCGTCGCCGAACTTCAGGCCGGCGCCGAGGCGGTCTTCAAAGTTGAACGCCGAGCCAAACGTCTGATCGCCCGCGGACGCGCCGGTAAACAGCGAAACGCCCACGCCCGCTTCGATAAACGGTTTGACCGGGCCGCCGCCGAACTCATAAACGAACACCGGGGCAAACGACGCCGAATGGCGAGCGCCGGCCTGTTTGCCCGCTTCCCAGTAGGTGTAGCCCAGATCCCAATAGCCGGTCAGTTTGCCGGTGGAGCTTTCCAGCCATGCCTTGTCCCAGTCGAAACCCAGGGCGACGCGGCCGGTCAAGCCACCCTGGCTGGTGGCACCCAGTGCCCCGGAGATTTGCGTGGCATCAGCATGGGTGGCGAAAGTGGACAGACAAAGGGCTGCGAGCAGTAGCTTTTTCATGGTGGAGGTAGCCAAGAAGGTCAGTGGAACCGGGGGGGGTAAATCACCCGAACGGATGTAGGGCATAATGCCACTACTAAAGTTCCATTGGCACTGCGAAAAATTGCTTTGCCGTGTGGCGTTTTTGCACGCCCAGCTGCCTTACCCCGCTGCCGAGCCTTTGGACATTTCAACGCTGCCGTTGAATAGAAGGCGTGATTGATCGAAATAGTTGAGGCTCAGCAGAAGAGATATCTGCTTTCGCAGCGGTCGATCACGGTCAACAATCCGTTCCTATCATTCCCGTCCCAAGGATCGACCATGAGCCTCTCGCCATTTCACCTCGCTATTCCTGTTTATGACCTCGCCGCCGCGCGGCACTTCTACGGCGACGTTTTCGGTCTTTCCGAAGGCCGCTCCAGCGAGCAGTGGGTCGATTTCGATTTCTACGGCCATCAACTGGTCATCCATGAGCACCCGAAAACCGCTTCCCAGGAATCCGTGCATTCCAACGCCGTGGACGGTCACGACGTGCCGGTTCCGCATTTCGGCATCATCCTGCACTGGGCGGAATGGGAAGCACTGGCGGAGCGGCTGCGCGCCCGCGAAACCCGGTTTGTGATCGAGCCCTATATCCGTTTTCAGGGCCAGGTCGGCGAGCAGGCGACCATGTTTCTGTTCGACCCGTGCGGCAACGCCTTGGAATTCAAGGCCTTCAAAGACATGAGTCAACTCTTCGCCAAATAGCCGTCTGCAGATGGCCCTCAGCGCGCCGGCTGATTCAGCGTGTCGATGACGCAACGGCGAAACAGGTCCAGCAGTGGCGTGTGCCGCTGCAGGTATTTGCTCACCAGCACGATCTCGCGGAAGAAGGTCATCTCGCCCAGATCAATGATCCGCACGTCCTGCGCATGCTCCAGCCACAACCCGGCCATGGGCACCAGCGCTACGCCGAGCCCGGCGCGGACCATTTTGACGATGGCGTCCAGCTCGTCGAGCTCCAGGGTTTGCCGCACCTCGAGCTTGCGCTCGCGCAGAAACTGCGTCACCCGGCGCCCGCCGAACGAGCGTTGATCGTAGCGAATGAAGGGGTGGTCGCTGAGAATCTGCCGTGGGTCGTCGCCTTGCATGTTCGCCGGCGTGATCAGCACGAACGGCTCCTTGGCGATGACTTCCGCGTGCAGCTCCTTGGGCAGCGCGAACGGCGGTTTGATCATGATCGCCAGGTCGAGCTCGCCGGCGTCCACCTGGCTGAGCAGGTTCAGTGACACCCCCGGCACCAGACTGGCTTCGATAAAAGGCGCCTTGCTGCGCAGTGCCACCAGGGCTTGGGGCAAGATGCCGGTCTGCGCGGTGCTGATGGCGCCGATGCGCAGCGCGCCACGAAAATCGTTGGCGCTGTCGGGGCTGCCCATGCGCCCGAACAACTGCAGCATTTCTTCAGCCAGTGCGACGGCGCGCTGCCCGGCAGCGTTGAGGGTGGCGGCGCGGCCGGTGCGGTCGAACAGGGTCACGCCGAGGGTGTCTTCGAGGTTTTTGATCTGCGCACTCACCGCCGATTGCGTCAGCCCGACCTCACGTCCGGCCGCCGCAAAGGTGCCTCGCCGCGCGACGCAGACAAAGGTTTTCAACTCTCTGATCATCGTCAGGTCCTGGGATGGGGATTCAAATCGGGCAGGGCGCATGGGCAGCCGGCCGGCAGCGGATAGTAACCAGTGCCGTCGGCAAATAAAAATGCCGCCTCAAGGGGCGGCATTCTGTATCGCGTGACGCTTAGCGGTAGCGTTCAAGCCAGTGCGCGTAAGGCGCAGGCAGGGTCCACGACGCTTTGTCGACGCCCAGCTCTTTGGCGGCGAAATACGCCCAATGCGGGTCCGCCAGGTGCGCACGGCCGATCGAGACCAGGTCCAACTGACCATTCTGCACGGCGGCCTGGGCCAGTTTTGGATCGCCAAAACCCCATGCCGACGTCACCGGGATATCGGCTTCGCGGCGCACACGTTCGGCGATCGGGCCCATAAAGGCCGGGCCCCACGGGATGTTGGTTTCCGGGATGGTGAAACCGACACTGACGCTCAGCAGGTCGAGACCGCCGGCCTTGAAGCGGCGCGCCAGTTCGATGGATTCGCTGAGGGTCTGCTCGTCACGGCCGTCGTACTCGATCACACCGAAGCGCGCGGTCAGGGGCAGGTTTTCCGGCCAGACTTCACGGACGGCAGCGAGGGTTTCCAGCAGGAAGCGGCTGCGGTTGTCGAAGCTGCCACCGTAGGCGTCAGTGCGCTGGTTGGAGTGTTCGGAGAAGAAGCTCTGGCCCAGGTAACCGTGGGCGAAGTGCAGTTCGATCCACTCGAAGCCTGCATCACGGGCGCGGCGCGCGGCGTCGACGAAGTCCTGCTTGACCCGGGCGATGTCGTCGAGGGTCATTTCCTGCGGGACTTTCGGCAGGTTGGCGCCGAAAGCGATAGCCGAGGGCGCGATGGTCTGCCAGCCACGGGTGTCATCGGCGGCCATGTGGTCGTCGCCTTCCCATGGACGGTTGGCGCTGGCCTTGCGGCCGGCGTGGGCGATCTGGATGCCGGGGATGGAACCGGCGGCCTTGATCGCTTGCACGGCAGGGATGAATGCCTGGGCGTGCTCGTCGCTCCAGATACCGGCGCAGCCCGGGGTGATGCGGCCTTCAGGGGAGACGGCTGTGGCTTCGACGACGACCAGACCGGCACCGCCGCGGGCCATGCTCGCGAGGTGAACGTGATGCCAGTCGTTGATGACGCCGTTGTCTGCCACGTACTGGCACATTGGAGGAATGGCGATGCGGTTACGCAGGGTTACGTCCTTCAGCGTGAAGGGTTCGAACAATGCCGACATGGAAATACTCCTGATGATTGAATTCGCTTGTTCGATAGTATTCGAAATATGGCGGAGGATGAAACCCCCCGCTATGATGGGCGGCATGCGCGCCTTCAAACATCCGTTACCGACCGAACTCACACTTGAGCGTTTGCTTTACGCATTAAGTGACCCCGTGCGCCTCGAAATCGTTCGCTGTCTTTCCTCGGTGTCCGAGGCCACCTGTGGCGAACTCGACGGCGGGCGGCCCAAGTCCAGCATGTCCCATCACTTCCGCGTGCTGCGGGATGCAGGCCTGGTGCACACCCGCAATATAGGCACCACGCACATGAATTCCCTGCGCACTGACGAGCTGGATGCACGGTTTCCGGGATTGTTGCGAAGCATCCTGGCTCAGGATTGAGCGCGGTGGTTTTCAGATGTGCGGCGGGGAGGTTGCCCTGAAACAAAAATGGCCCGATCACAGGATCGGGCCATTTTTTTTGCGCTATACGCGACGCTTAGACAGCGCCGACGATCTTCGCAGCCGGTTGGGTACGACGACCCATAGCACCAGCGCCTGCCGCGACAAGGGCCGACACCACGAGGGTGATCAGCAGGATCCAGGCGGCGCGGGAAATGTTTTTCGCCGCCACGTCAGCCGCTTCACGGGCTTTCTGTTCTGCCTGAGCTTTCAGCTCCTGGTACTTGGCGTACGCCTGACGGTAGCTGGCCTGGGCCTGATCAACGATCTGGTTGGCTTCGGCGTCGGTCTTGTTGCCGCGGGCCTTGATCAGGTTGACGAACGCCTGGCGGTCAGCCGCATCCCACGCCTGGTCGCCCTTGGCTTTCAGGCGGTCCAGCAAACCGCTCAGTTGCTGGTCGGCCTGTTGTGGGGCTTCAGCACTGTGCTGGGCGGTGTTTTTAGCGTCTTCCTGGGTCGTGGCGACGTCTTGCTTGACCTTGTTCGGGTCCAGTTCAGGCTTGCCGGTCTGGCGCATGGCCTGTTCGATTTCACCCTGGATATCGTCCAGATTGAAGTCGATGCCCTGGGCCCGCAGTTGCTCCTGAATCTTGCCGCCCACGGCCGGGGCCACTTGTGCGATGCCGCTGCCCACTGCCGACAGGCCGCTGCCTGCCAGGTTCAGACCGCCCCGCACGACGCCGGTCACGGCGCTGGACACCAGGTAAACGCTGATCAGCGAAACACTGGCCCAGACCAGAATGCCGTGGAAGGCGCCTTCGCGATGGGCCAACCGGCCGGCGGCCCAGCCACCGATGAACAGGGAAATGACCATACTGACACCCAGCCAGATGCCAGTGCCTTTGCCCATGCCCGCCAGCGGGTCGGCTTCCTGCAACGGATCAATGCTGGCGCTGCCGATGGCGGTGCCCAGCAGGCTGAGCATCAGCGAGACCACCAGTGCGAGTACCACACCGGCCAGAATGGCGCCCCAGGAAATACGTTTGAGCAAGGGAGCAACAGCGGTGCCCCGGTAGACAGGATCATCGTAGCCAGCGGGCGTTACTCGGTCATCGCGAATCATAGTGGCAGTTCCTTTGGTCATTGGCAGAACGCAAGAGTCCTTGCGCGTAATTCAATGACACTCGGGCTTTTTAATTAGTTTTATGCAGGCGAAAAATAAAATGCTGGCAAAATGCCTAAACTTTAAAAATGCCGGAAATTCAAAGGCCTGCAAGCAGACTAAATTGGAATTAGTGCTATTCAGAATCGCGATATCGCGTCACCCCGCACACTGTCCTTAGCAACCGACCATGCCACCGTACTTATTTTTTCCGAGACATCCTGATGAATACCCTCACCGCCGATGACCGCACGCAGGTCACTCGGGAAGCCACCGTTGAATACTGGAAACACATCATCCCGATCGTGCAGATCGCTTTCGCGCTCCACGTGCTCCTGCTCGGTCTGTTCCTGATTGTGGATCTGCCCGTGATGTGGGTCACCAATGCAGTGAGCGTCGCGGCGTACATCGCCTGTCTGCTGGCGATCAAACGTCGCCTGTATCGATGCGCCGGCATGCTGATCTGCCTCGAAATCATCGCCCATGCGGCCATCGCCACCTGGGTTCTGGGCTGGGACAGCAACTTCCATCTGTACGTCTTCTGCATGGTGCCGATCATCGCCTTCGGCTTTCATTCTTCGCCGGCACGCCGCGGCTGTCTGAGCGCTGCCGTGCTTATTGTCACGGTGGGCGGGTACCTCATGCGCAACAAAGTGCCGGTGATCAGCGTCAGCGAACACGCCCAGGACCTGTTCGGCGCCGCCAACGCATTGACCGCTACAGCGTTGTTGCTTCACGCCACGGCGCTGTCGGTGCGTTTCAACCTGTCCATGCACATGAACCTCTATCACTCCGCCCACCGCGACAGCCTGACCAACCTCTACACCCGGCGGCGAGTGCTGCAGCGCTTGCGTCAGTTGGGCGGGGGCCGCCGCGAGATACCCACGGCGCTGGTACTGATCGACATCGATCATTTCAAGCAGATCAACGACCAGCACGGTCACGACCTGGGCGATGTGGTGCTGCAACAGGTGGCCGACGTCATCGCCCGGTGCGTGCGCACCACCGACATCGCCGCGCGCTGGGGCGGCGAGGAGTTTCTGGTGTTGATGCCCAACACCCCCTTCGAGGATGCGCGGCTGATCGCCGAGCGGATACTGGCGCACATTCGCGAGGAGGCCGGGGAGATCAGACAGATGAGCCTGACCCTCAGCGCGACCCTTGCGGTGGCCATCTTGAAAGACGGCGAGACGTTCCGGGATGCGCTGAATCGGGCGGATCAACGTTTGTATGAGGGCAAGGAGGAGGGGCGCAATCGGGTGATGCGGGCGGAGTGAGTGCGGTGTTGCCTCGGACGCTTTCCCGGCTAAAGCCGGTCCCACAAATGCGCGCGGTGTAGCGGCTGCTTTTGATTTCAGTGGGACCGGCTTCAGCCGGGAAGAGGCCGGTGCGTCCGCTAACAATTCTGCGGTGC